>JAHFBW010000049.1 GCA_023249845.1 Candidatus Eiseniibacteriota bacterium | reverse complement strand
GCTCGTGGACGCCCGCGGCGAGATCGCCTATCGCTTCAACAATCCGCCGGCCGAGTGGATCGTCGAGGGCGTGCGCCGGCTGCGGCGCGGCGCGTGAGTCGCCCGGCGCCGTCCGCTCCCGCGCCCCCCGCGCCGACGGCGCCACCTCGCGCGCGAGAGACTGCTCCGTCGTTCGCGCGCCCGGTGGAGCGCGTCATCGCGGCGCTCGATGGCGTGTTCGACCGCGCATACGGATCGCGCTGGAACCCCGCGCATCAGAGCGGCGGGCTCGCGGTGGCGCTCATGCTGGTGGCGGTCGCGACGGGCTGCGTCCTGCTGCTGCTCTACCGCATCGGGTCACCGTACGAATCCATGCGCGCCATCCAGGCGCAGGCGTGGGCGGGACGCTGGCTGCGGGCGCTGCACCGCTACGCGTCGGACCTGGCCGTCGTGGCGGTCGCGTTCCATGCGCTGCGCATGCTAGCCGAGGGCCGCACCTGGGGGCCGCGTGTGCTGGCGTGGGTCACGGGACTCTTGCTCACCGGCTCGATGCTTGTGGTGGGTTGGACCGGCTACGTGCTGGTGTGGGATGACCACGGCCGGTTGCTCGGCGCCGCCGGCGCCCGGTTGATGGACGCGTTGCACCTCCTATCCACACCGATCGAGCGCATCTTCGGTGGTGGCACACCCGCGCCGGCGTCGTTCTTCTTCCTGAACCTGTTCGTGCACATGGCGCTGCCGCTGGCGATGGTGCTGCTGCTCTGGGTGCACACGCTTCGGCTCGCGCGCAGCCGGTGGCTGCCGGAGCGGCAGCTGGGCTTCTACGTCACGCTCGCGCTCACGGTGTTAGCACTCTGCTGGCCCGCGCCGCTCGGGCCGGCCGCGGACGGCCTGGGGCTCGGCGACCGCGCCGCGTACGACGTGTTCTACACGGCGTGGATCCCCGTCGCCGCGAGGCTCTCGCCGGGGCTCGCATGGAGCGCGATGGCCGCACTCATGGTGCTGCCTCTCTCCGTTCCGGCGTGGTGGCGACCCGCTCCCGCGCGGCGCGCGCCTCCGTCGCACCACAATCCGCTCGCCTGCAATGGCTGCCGGCAATGCGTCGTGGACTGCCCGTTCGAAGCCATCTCGATGGTGCCGAACACGACCGGTCGCAGCACGCACACCGAGATCGCGTTCGTGAACGAATCGCGCTGCGTGAGCTGCGGGCTCTGCTCAGGCTCGTGCGACCAGCTCGCGATCGGCCCGCCGGGACGCGAGGGGCACGCCCAGGTGGTGGTGGCGCGTGCGCTCGCCCCGGAGGCCGATGCGCATGCGTTCGTGCTCGTGCACTGCGCGCACGACGGCGTGGGGACGGCGCTCGCCGAGCGTGCAAGGCAAGGCGGCGCGCGCGTGGCGGTGTGGCCGGTGGACTGCGTGGGCTCACTGCACGCGCTCCCGGTCCAGCAGCTCTCGACCCGGTTCCGCGGCGTGTTCGTGCTCGGCTGCCCGCCTGGACGTTGCCGTTCGCGCGAGGGTGTGGGGCTGGCGCTCGGTCGGTTGCTCCGCGGCCGCGAGCCGCTGTTGAAGCACCCGCTGGACCCGACGCGTGTCCGCTTCGCGAGCGGCGGCACTGCCGACCTGGGCTTGCTCGAGCGCGAGTTTCAGCGCTTCGCCCACGCCGCCGGAACCAAGGCTGCGACATCGGAGTCCGTGACCAGCCGCCGGCGCGGTCCGCGTGGGTGGCTCGCGGCCTCAGTGCTCACCGGCGCGGTGTTGTTCGCGACCGGATGGCTGTCGCAGATCCGCGCCGGACGTGAACCCGCAACCGGCGCGCTGCGTCTTGCCTGGCGGCTCCCGGGGCAATCGTGGCTCGACTGTCACCCGCTCTCGGCCGAGGAGATCGCGCGGCTGCCCGTTCACATGCGCCGCACGCAGGACTGCCGAACGGTGTACCTGCACTACCGTCTGCGCGCGTGGGTGGACGGCGCGTTGCGCGTGGACCGCGAGGTGGCGCCGCTCGGTGCTCGTGGCGACCGGCCGCTCTACGTGCAGGACGACGTACCCGTGGAGCCCGGCTCGCGGGAAGTGCGCGTCGAGTTCGAGCCAGTGAACGATCTGCACGCGTCGGGGATCAGGCTCGAATACGGAGCCGCGCTCGACGTGCGCGGCGGCCGCGCGCGGCTTGTCACGTACGACTCCGACCGGCGCCGGCTCGTGGCCCGCTGAGGCGGCTCCGTCAGGCTCCGCCTCCAGATCAAGAACCCGCGGGGCCGCCCGCGGAGTCGATCCGCTTCCAGACGCGTGCCTCGAATCCCGGCGGGAGCGCGATGCGGCGCACCTTGTCGCGGATGGTGCGCAAGAGCAGTCCCTCGAGCCTGAACTCCGAGGCGCACATCGCGCAGATCTCGAGATGTCTCTGCACCTGCTCCAGGTCGTCGGCCGACAGCTCGCGGTCGACGTAGTCGTCGAGTCGCGCGAAGACCTGGGCGCAGGATCGGTGGTCGATATCGCTCATGTAGGGCTTTCGTGGGAGAGTGACTTCCCCCGCCGGGTAGGCTGAACGGCCCTACAGAACGAGGGCTCCGCGATCTAGAATGCCGTCACGGGGAAGAAGGTTCCCCGTATGGGAGGGTTCGCCGCCATGTCCGAGATCCGTCATCGCCAAACCGGCGCCGTGCTGCTGAGCGATTCGTCGAAGTCGTTGTCGCAGGCCGATCTGCGGGGGCGGAATCTGTTCGGGGCCGCGCTTCCGGGCGTGGACCTCCGCGGCGCCGATCTACGCGGAACGGATCTCTGCGACGCCAACCTCGAGAAGGGCCGCTTCGACGGCGCGTACCTGGCCAACGCCACGCTCAACGTCGCGGACCTCTCGGGAGGGACGCTCGACCGCGTGGACGCGTCGTTCGCCCGCATCCTCGCGACGCGCCTGCACGCCGCCTCGCTGCGCGCGGCAAACCTCGAGCGCGCGAGCCTGATCTGGGCGGATCTCTCGTCGGCGGACTTGCGCGACAGCCGCTGCGAGAAGGCGGACCTGACCGGAGCCAACCTCGTCTCGGCGAACGCGGCGGGCATCGACCTCAATCAGGCGAACCTGCGCGACCTCCGGGCCGCGGGTGCGAGCCTTCGTGGCGCCACGCTCGCCGGCGCGAGCCTCATGGGCGCGGACCTCTCCGGCGCCGACCTCTCCGGTGCGGATCTCGGGCGGGCACTGTTCCACGGCACCACGCTCACCGGGACGAACCTCGCGGGAGCCTTGATCTCGCACACGGTGTTCGCGTGGTGTCCGACGCTGGCGCATGCGGTCGGCCTGGACCTTGTGAACTTCAATGGCCCCGTCGCGATCGACGCCGCGACGCTACACGCCTGCCGAGGCAGGTTGCCGAAGGCGTGGCAGGAGGCGGCGAAAGCCTAGCGGTCGGCCACCGACGCCCATACGGGGCTGGCGCCGGTCAATCTCGCGTGCGGCTGCCCTTCGTACGCACCTCCCTCGCCCGCGCCAGTGCGGCGTCCAGGTCGGAACAGATGTTCGCGTCGCCCACATGCTCGTGGAACTCCGCCTTCTCCATGAGCCGGGCCGGTTGTTCGCGCGCACCGCACAGGATGAGCGTGCGTCCGGTCGCGTGCAGCGTGTCCGCCAGGTCCTCGAGCGCGCCGAGCCCGCTCCCGTCGAGCGCCGTCATGTTGCGCAGCCTCAGGACCACGATCCTCGGCAGGCGATCGAGCGGATCCGTGATGGCGGACAACTTGTCGAGCCCGCCGAACAGGAACGGCCCCTGGATGCGGAACACGGTCACGTCGTCGGGAACGCTCTTGTCCTGCATGAGGTGCACGCGCGCGGCTTCGACTTCGTCCTCCGTCTCCTCCACGACGCTCGTCGTTACCGCGATCTTCCGGATCATCAGGAGCGCGGCGAGGATCATGCCCACCTCGACCGCCACGGTGAGATCGGCGAACACGGTGAGCGCGAACGTCGTGACCCACACGCTCATGTCGTTGAGCGACAACTTGAGGATATCGCCGATCTCGCTCCACTCCCCCATGTTGTACGCCACCACGAGCAGGATGCCGGCAAGCACCGCGAGCGGCACGTCGGACGCGAGCGGGGTCGCGAGGAGCACCACGGCGAGCAGCGTGAGCGCATGGACGATGCCCGCCACGGGTGTGCGCCCCCCCGAGCGGATGTTCGTCGCCGTGCGCGCGATCGCGCCGGTGGCGGGAAGCCCGCCCACGAGCGGCGACACGATGTTGGCGATGCCTTGCGCCGTGAGCTCCGTGTTCGGGTCGTGCCGGTCGCCCAACAGCCGGTCCGCCACCGTGGCCGACATGAGTGACTCGATGGCACCAAGCATGGCCACGGTGAGGACGGAGGGCAGTAGCGGGCGGATCATCTCGGGCCGGAACGTCGGCACGTGAAGCGGCGGCAGCCCGGCCGGGATACCGCCGAAGCGTGATCCGATGGTCTCGACGTCGAGCGACAAGAAGCGCACGGCGAGCGTGCCCAGCACGAGCGCCACGATTGCGCCGGGCACGGACCGGAACGACCGCTGCGTGATCAGCATGACGAGCGCCGCGCCCAGCCCAAGCGCGGCGGCCGCGGGGGACAGCGTGCCGATCGCGCGGCCGATTTCGAGCAATCTCGGCACGAACACGCTGGAGGGATTCACGATGTCCAGGCCGAGCAGGTCCTTGATCTGCGTGCTGGCGATCAAGAGCGCGATGCCGTTCGTGAACCCCACCACGACGGGACGCGGCAGGAATCGCACGGCACCCCCCAGGCCGGTCAAGCCCATGGCCACGAGCAGTACGCCGGCGAGCAAGGTGCACATGAACAGGCCGTCCATGCCGTGGTGGGCGATGATGCCCGAGATCACCACCACGAACGCGCCGGTCGGACCCCCGATCTGCACTTTCGAGCCGCCGAGCGCCGAGATGAGGAAGCCGGCCACGATCGCGGTGTAGATCCCCGACTGCGGCGGCGCCCCGGACGAGATCGCGAACGCCATCGCCAGCGGCAGCGCGACGAGCCCCACCGTGATCCCGGCGCCGACGTCTCGGGCGAACGTGTGCGGGTCGTAGTGCCGCAGCGTTTCGAACAGTCGCGGCAGGGGCCGCTTGCCGTGAACCGGAGCCATGCGCATTCCGTTGCGTGGGTGGGAGCGTGACAGGGTCGGCCACGCAGCGTACCAGAGCTCGCGGGCTTGACGCTGGGGTGGACGCACTCCCATCCTGCCGCCGATGCTCAACTGGATCTGGGCCTCGTTCTTCCTCATCGCGTTCGTCGTGGCGTTCGTCCAGGCCACCGCGGGCGGCAGGCCGGACGCCTTGAAGGACGTCGTGGCCTCGCTGTTCGATTCCTCGAAGACGGGGTTCGAGATCGCGATCGGACTGACCGGCGTGATGAGCCTATGGCTGGGGCTCATGCGTATCGCCGAGAAGGGCGGCGTCACCGAGGCGATCGCGACCGGTGTGGGGCCGCTGTTCCGCCGGCTGTTCCCAGGTATCCCCGCCGGCCACGCCGCGAGCGGCGCGATCGTGATGAACCGCTCGGCGAACATGCTCGGGCTGGACAACGCCGCCACGCCGCTCGGCTTGAAGGCCATGAAGGAGCTGCAGAGCCTCAATCCCGAGCCCGACCGCGCCACGGACGAGATGGTGCTGTTCACAGTCATGAACGCCTCGTCTGTCACGCTCGTGCCCATCTCGATCATGACGTTCCGCGCCCAGCTCGGCGCTGCGAATCCGGCCGATGTGTTCGTGCCCATCTTGATCGCCACCTACATCAGCGACGTGTTCGGGCTCCTGCTCGTGGCTTCGATCCAGAAACTCAACATGTGGAACCGGGTGGTCGTCGCATGGATCGGCGGCCTGACGCTCGCCGTGGCGGGCCTGGTCTGGCACTTCTCACGGCTCACACCCGACGCCGTGGCGCAGCAATCCGCGGTGCTGGCGAACTCGATCCTGCTCGGGCTCATCGCGCTGTTCCTGCTCATGGGAGCGCGCCGGAAAGTCCCGATGTACGAGACGTTCGTGGACGGCGCGAAGGAGGGCTTCACGGTCGCCATCGGCATCGTCCCCTACCTGGTCGCGATCCTGGTCGCCGTCGGCGCGTTGCGTGCGAGCGGAGCGCTCGAGGCGCTGCTCGGCGCGATTCGAGCGGGCGTGGGGCAACTGCACATGGACTCGCGCTGGGTGGACGGTCTGCCGACCGCGCTCATCAAGCCGCTTTCGGGCGGCGGCGCGCGCGGGATGATGGTGGAGACCATGAAGTCACTTGGCGCTGACTCCTTCGGCGGTCGCCTGTCCTGCGTCATCCAGGGCAGCACGGAGACGACGTTCTATGTGCTCGCCGTGTATTTCGGGTCGGTGGGTGTCAAGAAGACGCGGCACGCGCTGGCCTGCGCGCTCGCCGCCGAGGTGGTGGGCGTCATCGCCGCGATCCTCGTGACCTACCTGTTCTTCGGATAGGCGCAGGGCGGAATCGTCCGAGGCCCGGCGGGCGCGTGAGCGAAGCCGGGCCTCGGGCGGTTGCGAGCCATGCTCAGCGGACCCCGCGCCTCACTTCCCCGAGGTGGACGCTGCCGGCGGCGGCGGCAGATTGCGACCGTCCCACTCCGGCGGAGCCGGGAACGCCAGCACCGGGCGCTTCGGCAACTCGCCGGGCGGCTGCACCTTCGGCATCTCGTGCACGATGGGCGGCAGCGACTTCAGGTACGCAGCCACGGCGCGGGCGTCCTCGTCGGTCAGGTGCGAGTACATCGGCCACGGCATGGGCGGCAGTAATGCCGTGCCGTCCGGCCGCCGTCCCTCCCGGATCGCGGTGACGATCTGCTCCGCGGTCCACGAGCCGATGCCGGTCGCGGAATCGGGCGTGAGGTTCCGCGGGAAGCTGATGCCCCACGGTCCCTGCCAGCCAAGCTCGCTGCCCGACAGCATGCGCGTCGTGTCCGGCATGCCGTAGAGCGATCCGGGCGTGTGGCAGTCCATGCAGCCGGAGGTGTAGACCACGCGCGCGCCGCGCGCGACGGGATCCTCGGTGGCAACGGTGGTCGGCGAGTTACTGCTGCAGGAAAGGGAGATCGCGCCCGCGGCGAGGGTCACGATCGTCATTCCGACGGCGGTCCATCGAGTCCAGGTCACGTTCGCTGTCCTCCATCACATCTTGTTGCGGTGCCGCGCATGTGCGCACGGCGCGGGTGAACGGGTACGCTGCCCGCTCGGGGCCACCCGGCGGGCCGCCGGGGAATCTAACGGTTTCGCGCGCCCGCCTCTACACGGAACACGCGAGACGCCGGTCATGACCGACTTGAATCCGCATCATCAGCAGATGGCCGACGAGTCCATGGTGCGCACGCTCGACGCGCAGGCGCGTGCCACCTGGCCGCAGGAGACCCCGCTGTTGCTTCGCTTTGCTCTGCCGCCAGAGCCACGCGTCCTCGACGCGGGCTGCGGCACAGGCGAGGGCGCCTCCCGCCTGGCGGAGCTCTTCCCGGGCTCGCGCGTGCTCGGGGTGGACATCCTGGACCATCATCTGGCCCTTGCCCGCCGCCGGCATGCCGGGCTCGGCGCAAGACTCGCGTTCGAACACCAGAGTATCTACGAGCTCGCAGCGCGCGCCGGCACGTATGACCTCACCGTCTGCCGGCACGTCATCCACTCCATCCCGGATGCGCCGCGCGTGCTCGCCGAGCTCTTACGCGTCACGAAGCCGGGCGGCTGGCTACACCTGATCCCCGAGGACTACGGCATGCTGCACTTCCCGGTCCACGACCTCGACGTGCGCGCGTTCTGGCACGAGACGCCGCAGCGCTTCGGAGCCGCCACCGGCACCGACCTGTTCGTGGGCCGGCACGCTTACGGGCACCTGCGCGACCTCGGACTGCTCGACATCACGGTGGACTACCTCGTCGTGGACACGGCGCGCGTACCGCGCGAGACGTTCGCCGAGATCATCACGGCGTGGCGCGACGAGTACGTGCAGGCCATCGGCGAGGTGACGCGCTTCTCGGCCAACGAGGCGCGTGCCCATTTCAACCAGATGATCGCCGACATCCACGACCCGCGGCGCTACGCCGCGTGGTTGGTGCCGGTCGTGGCTGGCCGGGTGCCGGGCTCGTTCCGCTGACGACCGCGTCCGGTTGGCGCTATCCGACCGGCTTGCCGAGCCCGCGCCGCAGCATCGCGATCTGACCGGCGTGGTAGAGCTGGTGCTGGATCTGCCCGTGGATGAGCACGTTCCAGTTCGCAGTCGTGCCGGGGCGGCGACGGCCTAGCTTCGCGGCGGGGAACGCCGCGACCGCCTTGCGGAACCTGGTCTGTGACCGCGCCAACCGCCGTTGCGCGGCCTTCCATGCCGCAGGGGTGGGGCGGGGCGTCGGCGGGAAGTTCAGCTCGGGCGTCACCTTGGGCCTCCCGCCCGCGAGCCGAGACGCCACGATCTCGTTCCAGCTCGCGACGTGGCTCACAAGCTCCCAGATCGTGTGCGCGCCTTTCAACGGCCGCTTCGCCGCCAGCGCCGCGTTCACGCCGGCCAGCGTCTCGAGCAGCGCCGGGCCGTGCCAGGCCTGGGCGCGATAGGCGCGGTCCAACAGATCGAGTGTGCGCTGCTTCTCGCTCATGGCGTGAGCTCCTCGGGTGGGAACGGTGAGTCGGCGACTCTCGGCCTTCGCGTCGGGGTCACTCGCCGCGGCGTTCCGCCTCGGCCAGGCGCAGGGAGATCTTGCGCATCAGGTCGGGCGGCGCCGAGATGTGGCTCAGCTTCGCCCGCACGCTGCGCAGCATGCTGGACTCAAACGCATACTCGGCGGCGCACACCGCGCACGTCTCGAGGTGTTCGCGCACCAGCGCGGCCTCGTCCGCGGACAGCTCGCGATCCATGTAGTCGTCGAGGCGGCGGAACATCTCCTCGCAGGTCAGGCGGTCGGGCCGGCTCATGATGGTTTCTCCGATGCCGCGAGCTCGGCGACGATTCCGCATTCCTGCGCCGCCTGCCAGAGCGCCTTCTGGAGCATGCGCCGGCCGCGATGCAGCCGCGATCGCACCGTGCCCACCGGGCAGTCCAGCATGTCGGCGATCTCCTGGTAGGGCGCGTCGTGAACGAAATAGAGCGTGCACACGACGCGGAACTCCTCGGGCAGCGCCGAGATCGCCAGCCCCACGCGCTCCTCCCCCAGCTTCTCCACGATGAGCGACGCGGGGTCCTGGTGATGTGCGGCGATGCCCGCTCCGGTGACCGCGAACAAGAGGTGGAGTGGTTGCGCGTCCTCGAGCGACGTGGTCTGCGGGCGGCGCTTCTTCTGCCGGTAGCTCGCGAAGAACGCGTTCGTGAGGATGCGCATGAACCACGCGCGGAAGTTCGTGCCCGCCTCGAATTGATCGAAGTGCTTGTACGCCGAGAGCGCGGCCTCCTGCACCAGGTCCTCGGCGTCTTGCGGGCTGCGCGTCAGGTGGTAGGCAGTGCCGTAGGCGCGCTCGAGCACTTCACCCAACAACTTCTCGAACTCGCGCGTCTGAGTGCTGGCGGCAGCGTCGGTCACCGGGGGCTACCTCGCGTGGGGACAGGCACTTCACGGTAGGACGGCTGGCAGAGCCCCGTCAATGGCGGCCCGTGACGGGGGTCGAGCGGGAACCTTTCGCGGGGCTCGCGACATTCAGGATCCGAGACGCGTCGTCCCGCGAGCCGCAATGCTCCCTTCCCCGGAGTCCCGATGCCCGAACGAGTTCCACGCATTCTCATCCTCGGTGGCGGTTTCGGCGGCGTCTATTGCGCGCTGGAACTCGAGAAGCGACTCGCGCGCCAGGGCCTCGCCGAGGTGACGCTCGTCAACCGCGATAACTTCTTCCTGTTCACGCCCATGCTCCATGAGGTGGCCGCCAGCGACCTTGACGTGACGCACATCGTGAACCCGGTGCGTAAGCTCTTGAAGCACGTGCGCTTCTGGAACGGTGAGATCGAGCGCATCGACAGCGAGAGTCGCATCGTGCACGTGTCGCACGGAAGCGAGCATCACCATCACGAGCTCCATTACGACCACCTGGTCGTGGCGCTCGGCGCGGTCACGAACTACTACGGACTTCCCGGACTCGAGACCGGCGCGCTGGCGATGAAGTCGCTGGGCGACGCCATCACGCTGCGGAACCGGCTCATCGCGAACCTCGAGCAGGCCGACGCCGAGACGTCAGTCGAGGCGCGGCGATCGCTGCTCACGCTGGTCGTGGCCGGTGGCGGCTTTGCGGGCGTCGAGACCGTGGCCGGCGTGAATGACTTCCTGCGTGGCGCGGTGCGCTGGTACGCCGGCGTGCCCGCCGCCGAGCTGCGCCTCGTGCTCGTTCACTCCGGCGACCTGATCCTGCCCGAGCTGGGACCTGAGCTCGGCGCCTACGCGCAGAAGAAACTCGCGGCCCGAGGGGTCGAGATCCTCACCGGCGTGCGCGTCACGGCGAGCGACCCCTCGCAGGTCACGCTCTCGGACGGCACGCGTATCCCGTGCGACACGCTGGTGTGGACGGCGGGCACGTCGGCGAATCCGTTGCTCGCGGGACTGCCCGGCGCCGACGCGACCGGTCGCCTCGTGGCCGACGAGCATCTCGCGGTCATGGCCTCGCCCGGACTGTGGGCGCTCGGCGACGCGGCGCGCGTGATGGACCCGGCCACTGGCCGCCCGTATCCGCCCACGGCGCAGCACGCGCTCCGCCAGGGCAAGGTGCTCGCCAAGAACCTCGAGGCCACGCTCATGGGCCGCAAGCTCCATCCGTTCCGCTTTCGCTCGCCCGGCGCGCTGGCTGCGATCGGCCGGCGCACCGGCGTCGCGCGCATCTTCGGCGTCAACTTCTCGGGGTTCGCCGCGTGGTGGCTGTGGCGAACGATCTACCTCGCGAAACTGCCCCGCTTCGAGAAGAAGCTGCGGGTCATGCTCGACTGGACGCTCGACCTCGTGTTCGCCAAGGACCTGGTGCAGTTCATGACGTTCCGATCCACCGGCGTCTCGCACGCCGAGGAGACCCACCCATGACGCTCGCCGACCCCGCCCACGCCAGTACGACGCCGCACGAACCGTCCGCGCTACCCGCCGCCCCGACGCCAGACGAGGCCTCCACGCACGAACACGCGGCCGAAGGGCCGGGCATCCATTCGTCCAACTTCCGATTCCCCGCCGGCTTCCTGTGGGGCGGCGCCACGTCATCGCACCAGGTCGAGGGGAATAACACGAACAGCGACTGGTGGGCGTGGGAACAGTCCGGCCGCGTCGCGGAGCCCTCCGGCGCCGCGGCGGATCACTATCGCCGCTTTCGCGAGGATTTCGACCTCGCGCAGCAGCTCGGACACACCGCGCAGCGATTCTCGCTCGAGTGGAGCCGCATCGAGACGTCGGAAGGCGTGTGGAGCCGCGAAGGGCTGGACCACTATGGCGACGTGATCGACGCGTTGCGCGAGCGCGGTATGGAGCCGGTCGTCACCATCTTCCACTACACGCTCCCGCAATGGTTGGCCGACAAGGGCGGCCTCGAGCACCCCGAATTCGAACGCTACTTCGCGCGCTTCGTCGAGCGGGTCGCGGAAGCGTACGGCTCACGGGTCCGGTGGTGGATCACGTTCAACGAGCCCGTCGTGCAGGCGTTCAAGGGCTGGATCCTGGGCCAGTGGCCGCCGGGCCGCGAGCAGGACTTCGCCGGGGCGCTGCGCGTCGTGCGCACCATGTTGCGCTCGCACGTCCGGGCGTACCACGCGCTGCACGCGCGACGGCCGGACGCCATGGTGAGCGTGGCGAAGCACGCGCTGGCCCTGTCGCCGTGCAATCCGAAGAACCGCATGGACCGACTCTCGGTGCGCGCGCGCGAATACCTGTTCAACAACCTGTTCCTGGACGCGCTGCACACCGGCGCGCTGCGCGTGCCCGGGTTGTTCTGGGAGCGCCTGCCGCGGGCCGAGACGCTGGATTTCATCGGGCTCAACTACTACACGCGGGATTTCGTCAAGAACACCGGCTTCTCCCTGCCCGGGCTGCTCGGCAACCTGTGCACACTCGAGCACCACGGCAGCATCGGCAAACGAAACGAGCTGGGCTGGGAGATCTATCCCGAAGGCATGGCGCACTTCCTCAAAAGCTACCAGCGCTACCGCAAACCCATTCTGATCACCGAGAACGGCCTGCCGACGAACCGCGATGACGACCGCTGGACGTTCCTGTTCCTGCACCTGTGGCAGGTGGCGCGCGCGATCAACGACGGGGTGCCCATCGTGGGCTACTTGCATTGGTCTTTGCTCGACAACTACGAGTGGGCGGACGGGTTCAAGGCTCGCTTCGGCCTGATCGACGTGGACTACGCGACCCAGCAGCGCACCATCCGCGAGAGCGCGATCAAGATGGCGCAAATCATCAAACGGAACGAGTTGTAGGGCGGAGCACGCACGGCGGCACGGTCCAAGGCGGAGCGCGTCGTGTGATTTCTGGGGCGGCGGCGGGAACTTCCGCGCCGCCCCGGTCCTTGAGAGGGAGTGAACGCGCGAAGCTCGCGCCACTTCCACCCTCGCTCCGGAGATCGCCATGAAGCGCTCCTCCCTCGTGGTCGCCACGTTGTTGCTGGCTGGTGTCGTCGCCGGCGCGCGTGCGCAGTCGAACGTCACCGAGTCCCACCCCACGCTCACGCTCGAGGGTGCCAAGCGGGTCGCGGCCGCGGCCGTGGCCGAGGCGGTGCGCCTCGGCGCTCCCGGCGGCGCACTCGCCGTGGTGGATGACGGCGGTCACCTGCTCTACCTCGAGCGCCTGGACCACACGTTCCCTGCGGCCGCGGTCGTGGCCATGGAGAAGGCCCGCACCGCAGCACAGTTCCGCAGGCCCACGAGCGCGTTCGAGGAAGCCATCAAGAATGGTCGCACGTCGCTCGTCGCCGTGAGCGTCATGACCCCGCTCCAGGGTGGCGTTCCGGTCGTGGTGAATGGCGTCGTGGTGGGCGCCATTGGCGTGAGTGGCGCCGCGAGCGCGCAGCAGGACGACGACATCGCCAAGGCTGCGGTCGCGGCCTGGGACAAGCTCACCGCGGCGCGCTGATCGCGCCCCTCCGGAGGAATGCCATGAACACGCGAACCATCCTGAGACTGCCCATGGTGGGCGTCGCCCTGCTCGTGATCGTGCTGTCGCTGGCGCTCGTGGCGACCCGTTCAGTCGCGGCCGGCGCCACGCCCGAGACGCCGTCGCCCGCGAAGGTGCGCTACTACCGCGCCGAGAACGTGGCGAAGTCGTTCGCCGAGGGCGCCGTGCTCTACGCCGAGCCCGCCACGAACTACATGATCCACACCAGCCGTCGGACGGCGGCCGGCATGGCCGAGGTGCACACGCTCGACACCGACCTGATCTACGTCCTCGAAGGGTCGGCCACGTTCGTCACCGGCGGCACCGTGCTCTCGCCCAGGAACACGGCCCCCGACGAGATCCGCGGCGCGGCGATCGACGGCGGCGAGACGCGGGTGATCGCCAAGGGCGACGTCATCATCGTTCCGGCCGGCACGCCGCACTGGTTCAGGGACGTGCGTGGCCCGATTCTCTATTACACCGTGAAGGTGCGCCCGGGAGGTCGGTCATGAGCCGCGGGGATCGCGTTCGGGTGGTGGCCGTCGCACGGCCGCGGCGGGAGCCGTCGCTCTTGCGCGTCAGCTTGTTGAGCCTATCCCTCCTCTTCCTGCTGTCGGCCTCGGCCTTGGCGCTCCCCGCACGAGCGGGCGGCGTGCCCTCGGGCGCCCCCGAAGCCGTGCTCGACCTCGGCACCGACGCGGGCGTTGGCGCGGTGAACGCCCAGTGGCGTTACAGCGACACACGTGTCGCCGAAGTGGACTTTCGAAGCGTCGGCCATGACTTGAAGCCGTCCGGCCCGTCGAACCGCACGTACGACTTCACGCCGCACGCCGGAACCCTCGACTTCGACGACTCCCGCTGGGCGGTGATCGAGCCCGGTACGCTCGCGGCTCGTCGCTCGACCGGCAAGCTGTGCTTCAACTGGTATCGCTTGAACCTCACGGTCCCCGAGCGCGTCGGCTCGTTCTCCACCACGGGCGCCACGCTGGTGCTCGATGTGACCGTGGACGACTACGCCGAAGTATGGGTGGACGGCGTGCTCGCGCGCACGCTCGGCCAATCGGGCGGCAGCGTCGTGGCGGGATGGAACGCGCCGAACCGCCTGGTCGTCGGGCGGGACGTCCGGCCCGGGCAGCGGATCCAGCTCGCGTTGTTCGGCATCAACGGCCCGATCTCCGACTCGCCCTCGAACTACATCTGGATCCGCTCGGCGAAGCTCGAGTTTCATCGCGAGGACGCAGTACCGCTCACACTCGCCGGGAACCCGCTCGAGCTGCTGCGCGAAGACGCTGCGCTCGACGCTCTCGTCCGTGGCGACGCCCGTGTCGAGAAACTGGCGGACGGGTTCCAGTTCACCGAGGGCCCGGTGTGGGACCCGGCCGGATCGCTCCTGTTCAGTGATCCCAACACGAATGTCATCTACCGCTACGACGCTGCGCATGGAGTGAGCGTCTTCCGCGAGCGCAGCGGCTACGACGGCGCGGACGTCGGCCGGCTTCACCAGCCCGGCAGCAACGGCCTGACGTTCGACTCCCGGGGCCGGCTCACGGCGGCGGAACACGGCAATCGCCGCGTCACGCGCACCGAGCCGGACGGAAAGCTCACCGTGCTTGCCGACCGTTACGAAGGCAAGCGGTTGAACAGCCCGAACGACCTCGTCTACCGCTCCGACGGCGCGCTCTACTTCACGGATCCGCCGTTCGGTCTGGCGAAGGTCTACGACGACCCCGCGAAGGAGCTGGAGTTCTCCGGCGTGTTCTGCTTGAAGGACGGCAAGCTCTCGCTGGTGAGCAAGGATCTGCGCGGACCGAATGGTCTCGCGTTCTCGCCCGACGAGCGCTGGCTCTACGTGAGCAACTGGGACGAGAAGGCGAAGATCATCATGCGCTACGCCGTCGAGCCCGATGGCTCGCTGCGCCAAGGCAAGGTGTTCTTCGACATGACGAGCGCCCCGGGCGCCGAGGCGCTGGACGGGCTCAAGGTGGACGAACGCGGCGACGTGTACGTGTCGGGCCCCGGTGGGGTGTGGGTGATCTCGCCGGCGGGCCGCCACTTGGGCACGCTCAGGCTGCCCGAGCTCCCCGCCAACTTCGCGTGGGGCGACCCGGACGCCAGGGCGCTTTACTTCACCGCGCGCAACGGCCTCTACAAGGTGCGGCTCAGCGTGTCAGGAGCGGGCGCCTCAGGTACTGCAGCGCGCCCTGCAGCACGAGCAACGCGGTGAGCGTGACCAGGATGCTCGGCGCCGCAGGCAGGTCCAGCGACACCGAGAGCAGCAGGCCCATGACGCTGGCCACGAACGCGAACGCCCAGCCCACGAGCAGGGCGAGGCCGGTTCGCCGCGTGGCCAGCACGCCGGCCACCGCGGGGATGACAAGGAAGCCGAACACGAGCAGCACGCCGGCGATCTGCACCGCCGAGGTCACCACCACGCCGAACGTGGCGTAGAACAGGAAGTCCCACAGGAACACGCGCCGGCCGCGCGCGCGCGCGCCCTCGGGATCGCTCGTGATCTCGAGGAACGGCTTGCGGAGCCAGACGTGCACAGCGCCCACCCCGGCGTAGAGCGCCGCGACGACCGCGATGTGCCTGGGCGCCACCGTGAACAGCGAGCCCACGAGCGTGTCTTTCAGGTGCTCCGCGCCGCTCGGCGTCTTCTCGAGCAACAGGAACACGAGCGCCTGCGCGGTCGCGAACACGATGCCGATGAACGCCTCGAGCGGCGCGTGTCGCGCCCGGCCGCGCAGCCACGCGAACAGCGCCGCCCCGACGAGCGTCATGCCGAGCGCCAGCAGATAGGCGCCCCATTCGTCGTGTTCGTGGCCGAGCGCCACCGACAGTGCCACGCCGAGCGCAGCCATCTGGGCGAGTGCCAGGTCCACGAACAGCACGCCGCGACGCACGATGTGGAAGCCCAAGTAGGCGTGGATGCCGGCCAGCACCAGAGCGGCGAGCGCCGCCCACTGGAAGAACGGAAGCTGGAGTGCGTCGAGCATCAGCGGCCTCCTGCGAGCGACGCGAGCAGCTCGTCGAAGTGCTTGAGGTAGCTGTCCGCCGTGATGTCGGCGCACGACGTGGCCTGCACGACGGCGCGCACCCCGGCCTCCCGTTCCAGGAACTTCGCACCATCGTTCGCGAAGTACGGCTCCTGGATGAGCAGCTCCACGTGACGAGCCTTGGCCTGATTGACGAGTTCAGCCAGGTGCCGCGCCGTGGGCGGGATACCGGGAACGGGCTCGACGGTGTCCACCACCTCGAGCCCGAACGCGTCCGCGAAATAGCTCCACGAGCGGTGGTACGTGAACAAGACGCGCGAGGGCAGCTTCGCCGCAGCGTTGGCGTTCCGCTTCCATGTCGCCTCGGCACGTGTCGCGAACGCGGCGGCGTTGGCGCGATAGGTCGCAGCGTTCGCTGGGTCCGCGGTCGCGAACGCCTCGGCGATGTTCTGCGCCACGGCGGCGGCGTTCCGCGGATCGAGCCAATAGTGCGGGTTGCCGAACGGGTGCACGTCGCCCATGGACGCGTCCACCTTCCCAGCGGGCTTCTCCAGCACGTTCACGCCCCGGGAGCAGTCCACGAGCTTCAACCGCGCATTGCGCGAGCCCTCGACGATGGCGTCGGCCCACTGGTCGAGTCCGAGCCCGACGCGCAGGAAGAGCTGCGCGCGCGACACCTTCACCATGTAGCTGGGCAGCGCCTCCACGCGGTGCGGGTCCGACGTGGGGCGCGCGATCGCGAACAGCTCGACTTGGTCGCCGCCCACGCTGGACGCGATCGATGCGAGGTCGTTGATGGACGCCGCCACGCGGAGCTTCGCGGCGGCCGGGGTTCCGGCGAGCGCGAGCAGCGCCGCCGCGACGAGTAAACGATTGCGGAGCATGTCGCCTCCCTAGAACTGGTGGGCCTTGTGCGGCCCCATGGAGAAGATGGCGCGAAGTGTCAGCGCCTGGATCGGGTCGGGATCGGCGGTGGCGCCGGCTGGCCGCGCCGGCTGCATGCGCCGCCAGTCGAGGCGGAACGCGGTGGTCTCCTCCATGAGCGCCAGGCCGGCGAACAACCCCACCGAGCTCTGCGTGCCGCCGGGTGAATCGGGATCCTCGAACGATTCGAACGACGCCCCGGCGTTGTAGCGCTGCGCCCAGTTGTAGTCGGCGAACACGTACCTGCCCGAGCCGCGCGTGGTCGCG
>JAHFBW010000302.1 GCA_023249845.1 Candidatus Eiseniibacteriota bacterium | reverse complement strand
GCGAGCGCGGTGACGCACGCGGCCACCGGTGTGCCGCGGCCCTCGACGCGCACCAGGCACATGCGGCAGGCGCCGCAGTTGGAGAGGCGGTCGTGCTGGCAGATGGTCGGCACGTCCGCGCCGGCCTGCCGCAGGGCATCGAGAATGGTGGCACCGTCGCTCTCGATCGGCCGTCCATCCACGGTCACGTGCTTCATGGCATCTCTCCCGAGAGAAGGACCCCGCACCTGGCCCCGGATCCACCGTCCGTGGCCGCGGGCAGGCACGCGCCGACCACCGCGAGAGGGTGGACGGTCGATGTAGCCATTCTAGAGGAATTATCGGCGCGGGAGCGCATTCGTCGAGGGGGATTTCGCTCCGAGTACCCGGCGAACCCGAGCGCGGACAGGCCGTCCCGCAATCCCCGGGGCAACCGACCCGTCGGTCAGCAGGCCGGGGCGGAGCGGTTCTGGCCTCAGGTCCGGGTCGGTTCCGCGTGATGAGGCCGATCGAATCCCGAGCACCCTCGCGCCAGGAGCCGCCTGACGCACGCCCGTACCTGGGAACGCTGAACCACGACGGCGCCGCTGCTAGACTCGCGACCCGCTCGCCCGCCGCATCTCCGGACCCCCGCCCCGAGGATCTCTCGATGACCCCCCGATTCGCAGGCCGCGCGCTCGCCATCGCGCTGCTCACGGTGTTCTCCGCGGCCGCGCTCGCGGCCACCCCTGCGCCGCCGCCCACGCGCGTCGCCGTGGTCACCGACACGCTGCACGGTGTCCCGATCGAGGACCCCTACCGCTGGCTCGAGGACAAGGATTCGCCCGAGACGCGCGACTGGGTGAAGGCCCAGATGTCGTTCACACAGGCGCAGTTGGCACGCGTCCCCGGGCGCGACGAGGTGCTGGCCGTGCTGGCGCGCCACGGCAAGGTGGACACGCGCACGCAGCCCACGGTCCGCGGCCGGAGGTTGTTCTTCATGGCGCGCGCCGCCAACCAGCAGCAGTCGGTGCTCATGATGCGCGAGACCGCCGACTCGCCTGACGTGGTGCTCGTGGACCCGAACCCGTCCTCGCCCGACGGCAACACGAGCGTGGCGCTGCTCAACGTGTCGCGCGACGGGAAGCTCCTCGCCTATGGCCTTCGGAAGGGCGGCGAGGACGAGGTGGAGCTCAAGCTCTTCGACGTGGACAAGCGCGCCGACGTGGGCGAGACGCTGCCGCGAGCGCGCTACCAGGGCGTGAGCATCGACCGCCAGAACAAGGGTTTCTGGTACGGGCGCTGGTCCAGGGAGGGCACCCGCGTCTACTTCCATCGCCTGGGCGACGCCCCGGCGAAGGACGCGGTCATGTTCGGCGACGGCCTCGGACCCGAAGAGATCCCGAACGCTCGCATGAGCCCGAACGGGCGCTGGCTCCTGCTCTCGGTGTCCAAGGGCTCGGCCAGCGACGACACGCGCCTGTACTTGAAGAACCTCGACTCGAACGGCCCGCTCGTGACCGTGGCCGACACGCTCAAGTGCGCGCTCAGCTTTGACATGGCGGGCGACGAGCTGGTGATCGAGACCAACTTGCGAGCCCCGAATCGCCATGTGTTCGTGGCCGAGGCGCGCCGGCCGCAACCGGCCTACTGGAAAGAGGTGGTGCCGGAGTCGCCCGACGCCGTGATCGAGGATGTGACACCGGTGGGCGGGCGGCTCTATGTGACGGTGCTCAAAGACGTCACGAGCCGACTGCGTGTCTACTCGCTCGACGGCACCGCTGGCGGCGAGGTGCCGCTCCCGGACCTGGGGAGCGTGAGCGCGGTCGCCGGCGAGTGGGAGGGCCGCGAGGGCTTCTTCACGTTCTCGTCATTCCACCGGCCGCCGACGATCTATCGCTACGACACGGCCAGCGGCAACGCCGCGCCATGGTGGCGATCGTCGGACCCGTTCGACCCCAACGCGTTCGAAGTACGACAGTTCAGCATTCACAGCACGAACGGCGCCAAGGTGCCGTTCTTCGTGGTGCAGCGAAAGGGCACGGCCTTTGACGGCACGAACAAGGTGCTGATGAGCGGCTACGGAGGATTCAACCTGAACCAGCGCCCGACGTTCTCGCGGTTCGTGGCCGCGTGGCTGGAACTGGGTGGCGTGTACGTGAGCACCAACCTGCGTGGCGGCTCGGAGTTCGGCGACGCGTGGCACAAGGGCGGCATGCTCGCAAACAAGCAGAACACGTTCGACGACTTCCTGAACGTGACGCAGTGGGTGCTCACACGCGGCTACTGCATGCGGCAGAGCCTCGCGATCCGCGGCGGCAGCAACGGCGGCCTCTTGGTGGGCGCGGCCATGACGCAGCGACCCGACCTCTACGGCGCCGTCATCTGCCGCGCGCCGCTCCTGGACATGCTGCGCTACCACCGTTTCCTCGTGGCGCGGTTCTGGGTGCCCGAGTACGGCTCAGCCGAGAACGCCGAGCAGTTCGACTGGCTGCGCGGCTACTCGCCCTACCAGCGCGTGAGATCCGGCGTGAAGTATCCGTCCGTGCTGTTCGTGACCGGCGATTCCGACACCCGCGTGGACCCGTTGCACGCACGCAAGATGGCGGCGCTGATGCAGTCCGTGGGCGGCGAGAACCCGGTGCTGCTCCACTATGATGTGTCCACGGGCCACACGGCGGGCAAGGGCGTGGACAGCTCCATGCAGGACGAGGCCGACGAGCTCCAGTTCCTGCGCTGGCGGCTGGGCATGGTCGCGGTTCCATGAACCTGTCGCGACGCACGTTCCTGCGCACGTCGCTGGTCGGCGCTTCGGGCCTGATGGCGCCAGGTGGCGTGGACCGGGCGCTGGCGGCCATGGCGCGCGGCGCTCGCCTGCGCGCGCCGGGGTTCGGGCCTCTGGTCGCCGACCCGGCCGGGCTTCTGGACCTGCCCGCGGGGTTCCAATACCGCATGTACTCCCCGGGAACCGAGGCCGAAGACGCTGGCGGCGACTCGCGTTTCATTTCGCAGCTCTCGGATGGTTCCGCCACGCCCGCGCGGCACGACGGCATGGCCGCGTTCCCGGGGCCCGACGGCGGCACCATCCTGGTGCGGAATCACGAGATGAACCTGGGCGGCGAGCCGGGCGTGGATCCCGGGCGTGCGCGCCCGTACGACCCCGCCACGACGGGCGGCACGACCACGTTGTGGGTGGATCGCGAGCGCAACCTGGTGAGGTCGCTCGCGAGCCTGTCCGGCACGCTGCGAAACTGCGCGGGCGGCGCGACGCCGTGGGGCTCGTGGCTCTCCGCCGAGGAAGACGTCGCCATGCCCGGCACGCGCGACGAGGTGAACGCCGACCGCACACCGCAGGTCAAGCAGCGCCACGGCTACATCTTCGAAGTGGACTCGAGAAGCGAAGGGTTGGTGGACCCGGTCCCGCTCAAGGCCATGGGGCGCTTCCGTCACGAGGCGGTCGCGGTGGACCCAGTCACCGGCTTCGCATATCTCACCGAGGATCGCGACGACGGCCTGCTCTACCGCTTCCGGCCTGACGTGCTGGAGCGCGGCACGGCGCCATCTGCACTGCGCGTGGGCGATTACGCGAGCGGCGGTGTGCTCGAGGCGTTGCGTGTGAAATCGCGCCCTCACCTCGTCACGGGCAATCACGGCCGTCGCGCGGAGATCGCGCTCGGCGAGTCGCTCGAGGTGGACTGGGTGCGAATCGAGGGCGTCGACCCCGACATGGACATGTCGCGCGGCACCGACGACGAGCGCGCGGCACCAAGCTCCACGCGCGCACAGGGTTTCGCGAACGGCGCCGCGCGCTTCGCACGCACGGAGGGCATCACGTACTCCGACGGCAGTATGTACTTCTGCTGCACGAATGGCGGGCCACGCGAACTCGGACAGGTGTTCCGCATCCGACTGCGGGAGCAGCGCTTGTCGCTCGTGGTCGAGCCCGGGGACCACGCGCTGCTCGACGGTCCCGACAATCTGTGTGTGGCGCCGTTCGGCGATCTCGTGATCTGCGAGGACAACCTCAGCAAGCGCGAGAACTTTGTCGTCGGCGTCACGACACAGGGTCGCTGCTACCGGATCGCGCGCAACGCGCACCCGGCGAAGCGCGAGTTCGCGGGCGCGTGTTTCTCTCCTGATGGGAGCACGCTGTTCGTGAACGTGCAGCGCCCGGGCATGACGTTCGCGATCTGGGGCCCATGGTCGTTGCGAAAATCCTGACGCGCGCGTGAGGAGCCGTCGCGACCGCGCGTCGCGCGTGTGCGCTCTGTCCAGCGAAAAATTCACCGCGACTTGTGCGGAAAATTTCCCCCTT
>JAHFBW010000048.1 GCA_023249845.1 Candidatus Eiseniibacteriota bacterium | reverse complement strand
CACGAATGACGCGTACGTGCGCAGGCGGCCGGGAGCGGGCAGGGCGGAGGAGGCGGTGGTCATGGAGTGGGCACCGTGACATCCGGCGCGGCCGGCGAGTCTAGCCGCGTTCGGGAGGGTCACCAAGCCTGCCGATCGCCCGCCCTGGCGCGGCGCCGGGCGTCGAGCGAAGCGCGCCCCGGCCTCGCGCGGGCGGCCGCGTCTCGTGCGCCCCGTCGCTCCGGCGCCAGCACTCGAAGCGGGGGTGCATTGGCAGGAGCAGCCAGCTGTGGTCGAATCGCCCGCCATGCCTACACCGCCCCCGCGCGCGACGAACGCTTCGGGAACGGTGCTCACCACGCTCTGGCGTGTGGCAGGTCAGGAGCGAGAATCCATCCTCGTTCACCTGCGCGCGCGGAGCCGCCTCGGCGGCCGGTTGTTCGAGACCCTCACCCGGAGTGCTTGCAGTGATCTCGCCCTTGCTGCTCTCGGTTCTCCTCGCGAGTGGTGTCCCCGATACGCTGGTCGTGCCCATGCGCGAGATCGTCGTGAGCGGTTCGCGCGTCCGTGAGTCGCTGTTGCGCACCCCCGCCGCGGTGAGTGTGGTTTCGCGCGCGCAGTACGCGAACGCGCGCGGCATCGGCCTCGACGACATGCTCGTGGGCGTGCCCGGCGTGCTCGTTCAGAGCCGCGGCGGCGCGCAGGACGTGCGCGTCACCATCCGTGGCTACGGAGCGCGCGGCAACGGCGATCGCTCGAACGCCGGCAGCATGCGCGGCATCCGCATTCTCTCGGACGGCATCCCGATCTCGGAGCCCGACGGCCGCACCGCGCTCGACCTGGTGGACGTGGGGCTTGCGGACCGCATCGAGATCTCGCGCAGCAACCTGTCGGCGCTCTATGGCAACGCCTCAGGCGGCGTCGTGAATCTGCTCACCGACCTCGACTTCAATGACAGCTACCTGAGCGTGGACGAACGCGGCGGTTCGTTCGGGCTCCGCCGCGACCAGGTCGCGTACGGCTTCGTGGCGGCCCGCGGGCGCGGCCAGTTGAGCGCATCGAACAGCTCGTTCGACGGCTGGCGGGCGCACAGCACCAGCCAATCGGCCCAAGCCCGCCTGCGCTTCAGCGCCCCGCTCGGGGACTCGAACAGTGACCGGCTGCTGTTGATCGGCGACTTCGCGAACAACCTGATCCGCTTCCCCGGTCCACTCACGAGAGCCGAATACGATGCGAACCCCGAACAGGCGTCTCCCATCTACGTGTCGCGCGACGAGCGACGCTGGAACCGGATCGGGCGCGTGGCCGGATCGCTCGAGCACCTGTTCTCGGACCGGCAGTCCGTCTCGCTGAGCCTGTTCGCCGAGCCCAAGTCGCTGCAGCGCTCGGAGCGCGCGCGTTACCGCGACTTCACTCGCTTTCACGTCGGGGGCCAGACGGTGTGGAGCCTGGACACGCCCATCCACGAAGGGCTCCGGTCGCGCACCGCCGCCGGCGCGGACGAAGCGCTCCAGGACGGCTCGATCTTGTTCTGGAACCTGAACCCCGATGGCACGCGCAGCACGACGATTCGCGCCAACAAGCGCGAGGGTGCGAACAGCGCGGGCGGATTCGTCCAGCAGGCGTTCACGTGGAACGACCGCTGGATGCTGCAGGGAGCGCTCCGCTACGACAACCTCTGGTACGTGTCGCAGGACTTCTTGGACCCGTCGCTCGACGCGCAGAAGCATTTCACGCGCCTGACTCCCAAAGTGTCGGTGAGCTGGACGCGACTCGAGCACACTGTATTCGCGGCGCTGGGTGGGGGTGTGGAGGCACCGGCATTCAACGAGATCGATCCGCCGCCGCCATACGACGAGACCACGTCGTTCAATCCGTTCCTCGACGCCATGCACTCGACCACGTACGAGCTCGGCGCGCGCGGCTCACTCGGCAACCGATTCGGCCGCTGGGGCTATGACGCGGGCCTCTACTGGATCGACACGGACAACGACATCGTGCCGTGGAACGGCGGCGCCTACTTCTACACAGCCGGCCGCACCCGGCGTCGCGGCGCGGAGGCTGGGCTCGATTGGCGGCCAACCGCGCGCTTGACGCTCCGCGGCACGGGCACGATCTCGAAGAACGAGTACCTGGATTACCGCAATGACGTGGGCGATTTCTCGGGCAACGACATGCCGGGCCTGCCCTCGGTCATGTGGTCCGCTTCCGCGCGCATGGAACTGCCGCGCGGGGTCGGCGTGACCGTCTCGAACGAGGGGCTCGGCGAATACTTCGCCGACGACCAGAACTCGGTGAGGACGTTCAAGTACGGCCTGCTCCACGCCTCGCTCGACTATGCGGTCCGCGGCGAGAGCCTGGGCTTCCGCGCGTTCGTCTCGGGGCGAAACCTGCTCGACAAGGATCACTTCGCCTCGGTGTTCATCAATCCGCTCTCGGACACGCCGGGCGGACCGCTTCGCTACATCGAACCCGGACTGCCGCGACAGTTCGTGGCGGGAGCTTCGCTGACCTACTGATGCGACGGCTCGCGTGGTGCGGCCGCGGTTCTTGAGGATCGCGGCCGCAAGCTTGTTCCGACGCGAGCGACTCCTGTTGGGGATTCCCGCGGGACAGGCGGCAAGCGCGCGCGGCGCCTTGGGTGATCGGCCCCCGATGAACGACCCCCTCCGCTGCCCGCGGCCGCCGCCTGTTCCCACGAGATCTCTTGGCGAGCGCGTCCGTCGGCCCGCTGGGGCGACGAGCTCACCGCTCGCTCATGTCTTCGAACGACGTTCCGCCGCCCTGCGCGGCCGGGCCCCGTTCCCTCGGGTCGGCCCCCGATTGCGACCTCCGGGCCCCGATTCCCTGGCCGGCGCTCGGCGGCGGATGGAGCCTCGCGGCTCTGGCGACTCACCTCTGCAACGGTCGGGCCGTGCTTCCACGCGCCCCTGCGCAATCGATGCCGCAATGACTTGCACCTCTCCGCCCTGGTCCCGTGCGTCCACGTGGCGACGACGGCGTGTACCGAGCGACGCGGTCTGTGCCGATTCTCCGAGCCCCCACATTAATATGGTTGACTCACTGCACGTCTGTGCAGTAGGGTCTCGTCGTGCCAGGTCCCTCGACAGGGACCGCTTCGAGAAGGACCTCAAGATGCTCAATGAACGCGCTCGCGAGATCCATTCATTCATCCAGCGCTATCGCCGCGAGAAGGGTTCCGCTCCCACCATCCGCGAGATCGGCCGCCAGTTCGAGATCTCTTCCACGAATGGCGTGCGCTATTACCTGAACCTGCTCGAGAAGGCGGGCTACATCCGCCGCACGGGCGGGATCTCACGCGGGATCGGCCCCTCGAGCGAGGGAGGAGCGCATGGCATCCCCGTACTCGGCCGCGTAGCGGCCGGGCAACCCATCCTCGCCGAAGAGAACTGGAATGGTTCGCTCGAGTTGGGCGACATGTTCGGCCAGACCGAGCGGCTGTTCGCGCTCCAGGTGCGCGGCGACAGCATGATCGACGCCGGCATCCTTCCCGGCGACTACGTCATCGTCCAAAAGCAGGACACGGCGCGCGCCGGCGAGGTCGTGGTGGCGCTGCTCGGCGATGAGGCCACGGTCAAGTACTACCAGCCTCGCAAGGCCCACGTGGAGTTGGTCGCGGCAAACGAGAAGTACGCGCCGATCGTCGTGAGCGAGGATCCGGACTTCCGTATCCTCGGCACTGTTCGCGGCGTCGTTCGCACGGTCGGCCGCAACTAGTGGTCCCCGGCGGGGGTGCTTCCTGCCCCCGTCGTTTCTTTCGTCGGTCCGCTGCACATCTGTTCAACAGAGCCCCCGCAGGAGGTTTCACCGTGGATACGAACCTGGCCGTTCCCGTCCAGAAGGCGCTCATGCAGCGCTGGGAGCCGCTCTATCGCAGCCAACTCCACTACCTGGTCACGTGGAGCACGCGGGGCCGCCGGCCGGTGCTGAAGGAACGCCACATCGATGCCATTCACGCGCTGGTCCGCACGGCGTGCGAGGACCGCGGTATCGCCTTGGTCGAGGTGGTGGCGGGGACCGATCATGTCCACGTTCTGTTCGGCCTGAAGCCCGCGCAGAGCGTGGCGAGCGCGGTGCGAGAGCTGAAGGGTCGCACCACGAGAACACTGTTGCAGGACTTCCCCGAGCTCCGCGTGTGGCTGCGCGGCAATCTCGTCTGGGACGAGCGATACGCCGTCGAGACGGTGAGTCCACTGCGCGTGGATCGCATCCGCGATCGCCTCCTGCATACGCATCGCGCGTTGCGCGAACCGTTGCCGACCGAGGGCTGGGCCGCGGCCAGCTGACGCTGCCCGATTCGCCTGCCGGCCGCGGCGCGCCTCCTGCGCCCGCATCTTGACGCCGCGGTCGGTGGCGTGTCGTGTGACTCAGCTGCGCTCGACACTCGCTTCGGCGGTTTCGGGATGTCCGCGCGTTGCCAGCAGCGCGGCGCCAATCACCATGACGGCGCCCACCACTTGGAGCGGCCGCAGCGTCTCGCCGAGGAACACGGCGGCGGCCCCGATCGCCACGACGGGCTCGCTCGTCGCGATCACGCCCGCCTCGGTGGCCGGCAGTCGCTTGAGCCCGGCATAGAAGCAACGGAACGGGACCAGCGTCGAGAACACGCCGAGCAGAAGGAAGCTCCACCACAGGCGCGCGGGATACGCGGCCGCGACGATGCGCCACGGCGGCGTGACGCACGCCCAGAGCAAGGCGGCGATCGTGAACGTGTAGACGAGCACGGTCTCGGGTGCGTACCGCGTGAGTCCGCGCTTCGAGAAGATGACGTAGAAGGCGAAGATCACCGACGACGAGAACCCGACCACCCAGTCGAGCACGCTCGCGTGAAGCCGGCTCGTGTCCACGCCGTTCACGAGCAGCGCAGTGCCCGCGAGCGCCAGTACCACTGCGAGCGCCGTGCCGGGGGAGGGACGCTTCCCACGCACCAGGTCCCACAGCACGATGAGTGACGGCGCGACGTACTGGAGCAGGATCGCGAGCCCGACGCCCAGTCGCGCGATCGAGTAGTAGTACGTGCCCTGCACGGCAGCGACGCCAAACACTCCCAGCACGACGAAGTAGCCTGTGTCGCGCGGGTGGACGCGAAGCGCGGCGCGGTTCCGGAGCGCGAGCCAGGCGAACAGGAGCGCGGCCGCGATCACGAATCGCAGCTCGACCACAGTGAGCGGCGGAACACCGTGATCGCGGAACACCGACCGGGCCAGTGTCGCGGTGCCGCCCCAGAACACGGTGGCGAGGAACACCAGCCACCTTCCGAGCGGGCGCTCGTCCGACGTGCCGACGACGGCGTTCATGCGGCTGGCGCGTTCACGCATAAGCAATGCAACACCAAATGCAACAGCATGTTGCCGGAAAGTGAATCAGCGCGAACGAAGGCCCCCGCCTATCTCCACCGCCTCGCTGCCGGCCTCGAGCATGGTGCAGCGCCCGGTGAAGCGCACACCCTGCTCCATCGCCACGGTGAGCGCCGCGACGTCGCCCTCCACACGCGCTCCCGCACGCATCTCGATGGATCCGAGCGCACGGATGTTGCCGTGGACGCGGCCGATGATGAGTGCTTCCTTCACCTCGACGTCGGCACGCATGATGCCATGTTCGCCGACTTCGACACGCTCGCAGTTCAAGATGTCGCCTTCGAACTCACCATCGATCCGCAGCGTGCCCGCCACCATGATCGTGCCGCGGAAATTCGAATTCACGCCGATGATGGTGTTCGCGGTCGGTGCTTCCTCCGGTGCTTGGTGCTGACGGAACTTGAGCACACCCACCTCCCTGTCAGTGGCGCGCGGCGCGCGACTAGAGAACTCCCCAAGCCTCGAGGAGCCGCTCGAGGTCCTCCTGGCCGTAGTACTCGAACTCCACCTTGCCACCCTTGCGGCCAGCCTTGATGGTGACCTGCGTGGAGTAACGCTGCTGGAGCTTGGTCTGCCATTCCGCGAGCCCCGTGGTCCGCGCGACACGCGGGCGGCTGGCCGCCGTTCGCTGCCGGCGGCGCACGAACGACTCCGTGCGGCGCACCGAGAAGCCCTTGCTCGTAACATAACGCGCCGCGGCCAGTTGGTCGCCACGATTCTCGAGGCCGAGCAGCGCGCGCGCGTGGCCCGCCGAGAGCGTTCCACGTGAAACCATATCCATGACCTCGGGCGGCAGCGAGAGCAGTCGGAGCGCGTTCGTGATCGTCGCACGCTGCTTCCCGACGCGCTCCGAGAGCTGGTCATGCGTCATGCCGACCTTGTCGATCAGCGCCTGGTAGGCCTTCGCCTCGTCGATCGGGTTCAGGTCTTCACGCTGGATGTTCTCGATGAGCGCGAGCTCGAGCATCGCGCGGTCATCGAAATCCTTCACGATGACGGGTACCCTCGCGAGCCCCGCCAGCTGCGTTGCCCGAAGCCGCCGTTCGCCAGCAACCAGCTGGTAATCACCCGGCCCGACGCGGCGTACGAGCAGTGGCTGCAGCACGCCTGCGGCCCGGATCGAATCCGCGAGTTCCCGAAGCGATGTGTCGTCGAATCGGGTTCGCGGCTGGAACGGGTTGGGAGAAATGGCGTCCACCGAGAGATCGCTGATGCCTGCCGCGTGTGCCGGCAGCCCCTCGGTGGCCACGGCTGCCGTGTCGCCCGAGATGAGCGCTTCGAGCCCGCGCCCCAATGCCTTTCTACTCATGGCCGAGCACCTCCCTGGCCAGCTCGCGGTAACTCTCCGCGCCGGAGCTGTGCGGGTCGTACAGCACGATGGGTTTCCCGAACGACGGTGCCTCGCTCAAGCGCACGTTCCGCGGGATGATGGTCTTGTATACCCTGTCAGAAAAGAACTTACGAGCTTCCTCCGCGACCTGGCGGGACAGGCTCAGCCGCGCATCATACATGGTGAGGAGCACGCCCTCGATCCGTAGCGACGGGTTCAGGTGGTCCTGGACCAGGCGGATGGCGGTGATGAGCTGCGTGAGGCCCTCGAGCGCGAGATACTCGCACTGGAGCGGGATGATCACGGAGTCCGAGGCCGTGAGCGAGTTAACGGTGAGGAGGCCAAGCGATGGCGGGCTGTCTATGAGCACGAAGTCATAGTCATCACGCACCTTGGCCAGGCAGGAGCGGAGCTTCGTCTCTCGCGCCATCATCCCCACGAGCTCTACCTCGGCCCCGGAGAGACGTTGGCCGGTGGGTAGGATGTCCATCGAGGCCAGCCCGGTCGGGAGGATCGACTCCTTGGCCTCGGCATGGCCGATCAGCACCTCGTACGTCCCCAGGCGTTGATCGTTCCCGTTGACGCCCATACCGCTCGTCGCGTTGCCTTGCGGGTCGATGTCGACGAGCAGAACGCGCCGACTCTCCTGCGCGAGGCATGCGCCGAGATTGATCGCCGTCGTGGTCTTGCCGACGCCGCCCTTCTGGCTGGCGATCGAGATGACTCGTCCCATTCCCTAGGCTCGTCCGACCCCGCAATCGGGGTCGCTCCATGTCGCATTCGCCAGCGGCTGCGATGGTTGTGTTCGGAGACTGGCGGTGGCAGGTGGGCTGCGCCGACCGCGATGTCCGAGCCCGGAAGCTAGCAACTCGGCCCGACTCGGACAAGCCGGAATGTTCCACGTGGAACAGGCCACATCAAAACACTCTAGCTGTCTTGTTTCCTTTTAAATACGACGATTGAATTCGGGCCTTCGCCGATCACGTGAGCCGCGGGGGCCTCCCACGAGCGACCCCAATCCGACGCAGAGGCCGCGAGTTCCTCGTGAACACCACTACCCTTCCAGAGGACTGCGTGCCCACCGGCGGAAACCACCCGGGCCGCGAGCGCCAGTGTTGGACCGAGTTTCGTGGTCGCCCGCGATGTGAATCCATCGCACCTGAGCACGTCGGGCTCGGTCTCGACCAGCACCTCGAGACGGCCGGTGAGAACGTCCACGTTCGAGAGCGCCAGCTCCTGAATCGCTCGGCGCAGGAACAGCGTCTTGTTCCGGCGGGATTCGACGAGTGTCCAGTGGGCACCGACACCCGCGACAACGAGCGGAATGGCTGGCACGCCACCGCCTGACCCAAAATCAACTAATACATTGCAGCCCAATGCATTAATAACATCGGCGCCGGCGAGTGACTCGGCGATATGGCGCTCGACGAGCCGCGGCTCGTCGTCATGCGAGATGAGATTCGAGACGCCCTGGTTCCAACGCAGCAATTCGAGCGCGAACGTCTGGAGCCGCGAGATCACCTGCGACCGTCGTTCCTCGTCTCCATGGATGAGCAAGCGGAGCGACGTCCACGGCATGCGGTCCACGAGGCGCTGCGGGTCGCGGACGATCGGACGCGCACGCGATTCGACCGTGCGAGGCCGATTCACGGCGCGTTCCGGGTCCGCACTTCGCGAGCGCGCGCCCGCACGGGGAGCTCTCGATGAACCGCCGGCCGCGCGCGTCGACGTGGTCGAACGCGATGCCGTGGTCCCACGCGAACGCGGTCCGCTCTTCGAAGTGTCGCGGCGTCTTCCATAGGGTCTGGTCATGGCGCGCGACCATACCCGAACCCGCCCACGAGTGTGTGATTCCACGGCGGCTTTGACCTGTCGAACCCGCGAGCCATCCGGCAGGGCGAGAAGCGCTGGCTGATGGCCCAATCCACGAATCGGCTTTGAACCGTCGAACCCGCGAGCCATCCGGCAGGGCGAGGGCGGGCATTCGCCAAGGCGGGCACCGCCGCCGGCGAATGCCCCCTCGCCCTGCGTGATCAGCAGGTGTGCGGGGAGGGGGACCGCGGCCCTGCATGATCAGCAGGTATATCGCATTGCGAGGTGACGCCCTGCGCGTCAGCCGACCTGTGCGGCTCCCGCGCGCCGCGCGTGCACCAGCAGCACCGCCACGTCCGACGGTGACACGCCCGCGAGTCGCGAGGCCATTCCCACCGTGGCCGGCCGCCAGCGCCGCAGCTTCTCAAGCGCCTCGTGCGAGAGCCCCGAGAGCTCCCGCTCCCAGAGCGCCTCGGGCAGCGCGACCGATTCCATCGCCGCCGCCGACATCGCGGTTCGCTGCTGCCGGGCGATGTAACCGCGATAGCGCACGCGCACCTCGAGCGGCGCGCGCAACGCGTGCGGCAGCACTGCCTCCACGCCCAGAGCCGGCAGTCCCACATAGCGTCCCTCCGGGCGCGCAAGCCAATCGAGCGCGCGCAGCGTGCGCGCGCCACCGGGAGTCGCGTCAACGGTCACGCTCACGCGCGACAGTCGGTGCTCCTCCGCGTCGATCGCCGCCCAGCGCTCGCGTGTTCGCTCGAGCTGGGCGTCGTCCAGGAGCCCGATCGCGTGCCCGAGTGGGACCAGTCGCTCGTCTGCGTTGTCCGCGCGCAGCAGCAGGCGATGTTCCGCCGCGGACGTGAACATGCGATAAGGCTCGCGGTGTTCGCGCGTCACCAGGTCGTCCACGAGCACGCCGATGTACGCCTGGTCGCGGCGCAGCACGAACGGCGTCTCGCCGCGCACCGCGCGCGCCGCGTTCACGCCCGCCACGAACCCCTGCGCCGCGGCCTCCTCGTATCCCGAGGTCCCGCAGATCTGGCCCGCGAGCCACAGCCCGGGCGTGCGGCGGCTCTGGAGCGTGGCGTCCAGCTGGTGCGGCAGCACGAAGTCGTACTCCACCGCGTAGCCCGGACGCAGAAGCTCGGCACGCTCCAACCCTGGGATGGTGTGGATGAACTCGAGTTGGACGTCCTCCGGCATGCTCGTCGAGACGCCGTTCACGTAGATCTCGTCCACATCGCGCCCCTCGGGCTCGAGGAAGATGTGATGGGAGGACCGCTCGGGGAACTTCACGACCTTGTCCTCGAGCGACGGGCAGTAGCGTGGGCCGCGACCGGTGATGGCGCCGGAATAGAGCGGCGAGCGCGCGAGATTGTCGCGGATGACCTCGTGCGTGCGCGCGTTCGTGTGCGTCACCCAGCACGGCACCTGGTCCACGTCGAGGCGCTCGGTCCAGTACGAGAACGGCTCCGGCGGGTCGTCGCCCGGCGCCACCTCGAGCCGGTCGAGGTCCAGCGAGGTGCGATGGAGCCGGGGCGGGGTGCCGGTCTTCAGGCGCCCACGCTCGAACCCGAGCTCGGCGAGGCACTCCGAAAGCGCGCGTGCCGCATGTTCGCCCAGTCGTCCACCGGCCAGCTGCCGCTCGCCGATGTGCAACACGCCGTTCAGGAACGTGCCCGGCGTGATCACCACGGCGCGCGCCGCGAGAAAGCGGCCATCCATGAGCTCGACCCCGGTCACGCGCCCGGATCCAAGGCGAACGCGCTGCGCCACGCCTTCGACGAAGTCGAGGTTCGGCGTCGCGCCCAGCAGCTCGAGCATCTCCGCCGAATAGAGCGCCTTGTCACACTGGGCGCGCGGGGACCACACCGCCGGCCCGCGGCCGCGGTTCAACATCTTGAACTGGATCCCTGCGCGATCGGTGACACGACCCATCACGCCGCCGAGCGCGTCCAGTTCGCGCACCATGTGCCCCTTGGCGACGCCGCCCACCGCGGGATTGCACGACATCTTCGCCGTGTCGGTGACGCGCACCGTGAGGAGCGCGGTGGCGAGTCCCATGCGCGCGCTGGCGTGCGCCGCCTCGCAGCCGGCGTGGCCGGCGCCGACCACGACCACGCCATATCGGCCCTCGCGCCGGTCCGCGGCGCGCGCACGCTCGGGCACCGCGCGCTCGGGGGCGCCCGGTGAGGGCGCGAAGTGCGCCGATGACTCCTCGTGAACTCGCTCGAGATTCATTTGCCGATGCAGAAGCGCGCGAAGATGCGCTCCAGCAGGTCCTCGCTCACGTTGCGGCCCGTCACCTCGCCGAGCGCAGCAAGCGCTTCGCGCAGCTCGAGGGCCACGATCTCCCCCGGCGCGCCCTGGTCCGCCGCGCCCGCCGCGCGCACGAGTGCTTCGCGCGCGCGCTCGAGCGAGTCGGCGTGACGCGGGTTCGCCACCGCGCCGGCGAGCCCGCCCGATTGGTCGGCGCCGAGCAGCGACGCCAGAGCCGCTCGCAGCGCGTCGAGTCCCGCCCCGGTCGTCGCCGAGACCCGCACCACGCGCGCTGGGCGCTCTCCGGCGCCCCAGGCCAGAGATTCCGCCATGGTCGTGGCCGGCAGGTCCGACTTCGCCAGCACCGCGAGCACGCTCCGACCGTTGAGCTTCGCGGCCAGTGCCTGGTCGGGGGGCTCGAACGGCGCGGCGCCGTCCACCACCCAGAGCGCGACAGCCGCGCCGTCGAGCGTGGCGAGCGCACGCTCCACGCCGAGCGCTTCCACCTCGCTCGTCGCCGTGTGCACGCCGGCCGTGTCCGAGAGCGTCACCGCCACGCCGGAGATCTCCAGCCGCTCGCTCACGCGATCGCGCGTCGTGCCGGGTTCGTCGGTGACGATGGCGCGGTCCTCTCCCAAGAGCGCGTTGAACAACGACGACTTCCCGGCGTTCGGCCGGCCCACGAGCGGCACGCGCACGCCCTCGCGAACGGCGCGCGCCCATGGCGTGCCAGCGAGGAGCCGCGTGAGTTCGTCGCTCACGTCACGGATCTCGTCGCGGACATGCGCGGGCGTCTCGATCCCGCCCACGTCCTCGGCGAAGTCCACACGCGCTTCGACCTCGGCGGCCGAGTCGGCGAGTCGGTCCTCGAGGCCCGCGATGCGGCGCGACAACGTGCCCGAGAGCTGCGCCAGTGCCAGGTCGGAGGCGCTCTCGGTCTCGGCGTGCACGAGGTCCGCCACGGCCTCCGCCTGCGCCAGGTCGAGCCGGCCGCGAAGATAGGCGCGCAGCGTGAACTCGCCGGGGCCGGCGAGCCGCGCGCCCGCGACGCGGAGTGCGCCCAGTACGCGGCGTGCCGGCACCTCGCCGCCGTGACACGAGAACTCCACCGTGTCCTCGCCGGTGTAGGACTTGGGGCCCCTGAACACGGCGGCCACAACCTCGTCGAGCCGGGTCTCGTCGGCGCCGTCCCCATTGCGCGCCGCGACGGCCCAGCCGTGATGCAGCGTGTGTCCCAGGGCCTTGGCGAGCGGCGCCGACCCGCGGAACACGGCGTCCGCCACGCGCAGCGACTCCGATCCACTCACGCGGACCACGGCGAGACCGCCCGGGCCCATCGCGGTCGCGATGGCCGCGATGGTGTCATCCAAGGGCTTCACATCCAACCTCCGTGGAAAAGCTCGACGCCCGGCTCGCGCGATGCCGAGCCGGGCGCCGGATGTTCGAAGGGGCCTCGGTCAGCTCGCGCTGTCGTCTTCCGATCTATCCGGGAAGCTCGCCGGCGCCACCGCGACACGTTTCAGCATGCCGGTTCCGAGCGAGAACGTGCGCACGCGGTCGTCCTCGCGGAGCGTCATGTGCACGATGCGGCGTTCCTGCGAGTTCAGGTAGTCGCTCACGACCTCGGTGTTCTGCGACACCGCGTCCTCGGCGAGGCGGTGCGACAGTTCCGTGAGTTCGCCCTCGCGCTGCTGCCAGGAGTCGTTCACCTCGAGTTGCAGGTGGTAGCGCGAACCGTCGCCCTTGTTGAGGAAACGGTTGAGCAGGTGCTGGAGCGATTGCCGCGTCTCGCCCTGGCGACCGACGAGCAGTTGCTCGTCGCGATCCACCTCCACCGTCACGTCCACGCGATTGCCCTCGGCACGCGCCGTCACCCGCGGCTCGAACCCCATGACGCGGAGCAGTTCCTCGGTGAGCTTGCGGCTCGTCGCGACCAGTTCGTCGGCGTTCATGTCCGGAGTCTCCGATCCTTCGCGAGCTTCACCACCGCGCTCGGGTCGATCGCGGAAGCGCTCACGGCGACCTTCGCGACGATACGGCTCGGAGCCGGCGGCGTCCTCACGCCGCGCGGACGCGGTCGGGGCCTCGTACGCTGGCACCGGCGACTCCATCGGCACCGGGGCGGGCGCTGACTCGACGGGACGAACCGCGGCCGGCTCGGGCTGCGTTGGCGCGAACGGCGCCGGGGCCGGCGCCGAACCGGCGGTCGGGGTGCGCGAGACGGGCGCTTCGCGCGGTTCGCGCTCGAACGCGTCGTTGCCGTTCATCCCGACCGGAGCGGGGGCCTCCATTGCGCCACCCGCCTCTCCGGGAGCCCCGCGGCGACGTCCACGACCACCGCGGCGGCCGCGGCGACGGCGCTTCCTCGGCGAATCGTCGTCACCGCCTTCGCTGACCGAAGGCGGCACCGGCGCGCTCGCCGCTGGCGCAGGCTGCGGGCGGCGCTCCTCGCGTGGGGCACGTTCGCGTCCGCCACGATCCTCACGCGCGACCTTTTCCTCGCGCGGGGCTCGTGGTTCGCGTGGGGCGCGCTCCTCTCGGCCACCGCGCTCCCCTCGGACGACGCGTTCCTCGCGACCGGCTCGCTCCTCGCGCGGAGCCGGCGCCGGGCGCTCCTCGCGCGCAGCGCGGGCCGGCCGCTCCTCACGGCTGCCGCGCCCAGCGCGCTCCTCACGGGCGGCACGCGGTGAACGCTCTTCCCGCGCGCCACGACCGTGCGGCTGGGATTCGCGACCGCCGCGACCGCCTCGTTCCTCGCGGCCACCGCGGCGGCTGCCGCGACGCTCGTCGCGCTCCGACGGCTCCTTGATCGCGCCACCCGGCCGCCGAGCCACGCTCACACGGAACGGCCGCGAGCCCAGCCCCAGGAATCCGCCCTTGCCTTCCTCGATGGTGATGATGACGGCCTCGGCGCGCGACAGGCGCAGCGCCTCGAGCCCCTTGCGAACCGCTTCATCGAAGGTCTTGCCTTCGTAGATCGAACCAGCCATTGCATTGCCCCTGCCGGACTCGCGGTCGTCGCGCGCTGTCCGCCGGAGGGCGAACAGGGCGCGCGCCAAGGACGCGACGTCCCGGTGCGTGTGGAAGTGAAGCCTCGTGGCGCACCTCGAACGCGGCGCGAGTTCGTGCCCCGATCGGGGACCAGCTCGCCGCCGGCGTGCGGGGAAGCCCCTGCGACCTGCGCGCACCGTGATGGTGCCGCGCCGGGTCCGGGGCGTGCGGCCCGCGAAGCCGTTTCGAAACGACGGGTGACTCTACTTCGCCGCAGCACCCGTCCGCTACGGCGAAGGTCGTGTCCGGGCCGGCCCGCGCCCCGCATGGGCGATCGCGGCCTCCCCGGTGCGAGCCTATGGTTTGGCGCGCGCCGAACCCGCACCCACGGGCACGACCACCCCGTGTTCGCCTCGAATCGCCAGCCACTGCTGGAGCGAGGTGTACAGGTTCATCACCGTCCAGTAGAACACCAACCCGGACGGAAGACCGTAGAACACGAACAGCATGAAGAAGTTCATGAGATACATCGTCGTCGCCTGCTGCGGCGGCGTCGGCGTGAGCTTCTGCTGGAGGAAGCCCGTTCCCGCCATGATGATCGGCAGGAGCCGGATGGGGAAGCCGGCCACCGTGAAAAGGTGATCCGGGGCCGAGAGGTCGTGCACCCACGCAAAGAACGGCGCCTGGCGCAGGTCGATGGCGTTGAACAGCACCGCGTAGAGCGCGAAGAACAGCGGCATCTGCAGCACCATCGGCAGGCAGCCGCCCGCGGGATTCACCTTGTTCTCCTTGTAGAGCGCCATCACCGCCGCGTTCATCGCCTCGGGCTTGTTCTTGAGCTTCTCGCGGATGCGGTCCATCTCGGGCTGCAGCTTCTGCAGCGCGCGCATGCTCTTCATGCTGCTCATGTTGAGCGGGTGGAGCACGACGCGCACGAGCGTCGCCAGCAGGAAGATCGCGATACCGAAGTTCCGCACCCACGAATCGAGCAGGCGGAGGAGCTGCAACAGCGGATAGCTGAACGGCAGGAGCCAGTTCGCACCAAGGTCCACTGCACGTTCGAGCTGGAGACTGCCCGGTTTGCCCGCGCCCGAGAGCTTCGCGAGCGAGAAATAGTCCGAAGGTCCGAAGTACACCGCGAAACGCTGCGCGCCCGAGGCCGGCGCGGGCATGATGAGCGTGCCTTCGGCGACCGGCTGGCTGGGCTTGGCGCCGTTGGGCAGACGCGCGATCTCGTCCGCCGTGACGATGTGCGAGCCGCCGCGCGACACGACGGCGCGTCCTTCGGCTCCGACCGGGGCGACGAGTCCTAAGAAGTAGTGGGTCTGCACGCCAGCCCAATGCGCCGCGCCCTCGCGGAGCCTCTCGGGCTTGCCGACCAGGCCCTGAGCGCCGTCACGGTGCAGGTTCTTCCCGAGCAGACCGATCGCGCGGACGGAGCGCGCCTCCTGATCCACATTGGCGTCGTTGACGAGCGCCCACGAGCGGGTCGTGAGCGACCAGTCGCGGATGTCCGCCGGCGCGCCGGCCACCGCCACCTCCAGATCGAGCCGGTAGCTCGCCGGATCCACCTGCCAGGTCTGCCGCACCTCGAGCCCTGACGAGTCCCGCGCCGTGAACGTCACCGCGCCCACGGTGCCAGCGGCCGTCGTGCTCTCGGCAACAGCGAACGGCGTCGCGGCCAATGAACGGAACGCGGTGCCCTCGCCCAGGTCCAGGGCGAACGCCGGTTCGCCTGCGAGCGAGACGCGATCGCCTTCGGGCACTTCGTGACCGCGCTTGGGACGATGCCCCGGCCGATCGGCGTATTGCGAAGCACCCCACGCGGCAGCGTAGCGCTTGAGTTCCACCGACTGGAGCCGCGCGCCGATGTTGCTGAACGTGGCACGATAGAGCGGTGTCTCGAGCACGACGCTCCGAGAGGCAACTTCGGCCACGGCCAGTGACGTGACGGGCCGGATCGCGCCCGGGACGGGTGTGAGAGGCGCGACCGGCGCGGGTGTTTCGCCCGGGACCGTGTCCGTGGTGGTCGGCACGAGTTTGGGTTGCGGCTTTCGCATGTAGCGGGCCTGGAGGCCGGTGAACACCGCGAACACCGCAAGGCACAGCAACAGCGCGTAGATGGTTCGACGATCCATGGTCAGGGCACCGGGTCCACCCCCGCCGTGCCGAGGGGGTGGCATCGTCCGAGCCGGCGGAGCGCGAGCCAGGTGCCGCGCAAGGAGCCGTGGCGCGCGATGGCCTCGCGCGCGTACTCGGAACAGGAGGGGAAGTGGCGGCAGCCGCCGCGCACCGTGGGCGGGGCGACGTGCTGATAGGCGGCGATGGCGAGGAGCAGGACGCGGCGCATGTCAGTCGGGCAGCGGCGCCAGCGCGCCGGCGTGGGCGAGCAGCGTCTCCACGTCGGTGGCGAGCATCTGGTGCGGCGCGTCGAGGGTGCGGCGCGAGGCGATGAACACGAGCAGGTATCCCTGTGGGGGGACTCGGGCCCAGCGGCGCCGAACGATCTCCCGCAGGCGGCGCCGCGCGCGATTGCGCTGCACCGCCCCACCCACCCCTCGCTTGCTGGCGATGAAGCCCACTCGGCTCGTCTCGCCTGCGGCAGCGAGCGCCATGAGCAGGCAGGTACGGCCTCGGTAGGTCATCCCCTCGCCGCGCACGCGAGCATGGTCGCGTCCGCGGGTGAGGCGATTCGCCGGCAGGAGCCGCTCGGAAGCTGTTGCGATCATCCGGGCTGAGGATACGGCGGGCGGCGCCGGCGCGTGGGTCGTGAGATCGGCTGCGATCACACGCTTCCGCCCGGTTTTCGCGGGTCCGACCGATGCGTCGTGGCCACGGGGTGCGCGGGCGGTACGGGAACTCGTTCGGGGACCGCTCAGCGGTCGGACGACACGGTGAGGCGCTTCCGGCCCTGGCTGCGGCGGGCGGCAATCACCTTGCGGCCGCCCTTCGTCTTCATCCGGGCCCGAAAACCGTGCGTCTTCTTCTTGTGGCGATTCTTCGGCTGATAGGTGCGCTTCATGGAAGCTCGAGACCTCTGGAAGGTGCAGACACTACGGAGGATAGAACGAGGCAGAGTACGGGAGCGAAAGGGCGAGCGTCAAATTCTGGGGCGATCTCCCACATTAGAATTGACGCGGGAGCGGGGGGCCGTCGCGCGACGCAACGCGACGAACGAGGCCCCCGACTCTCGGGTGGAGACTTGAGCTCACTTCTCCGAAACGCGCTTGCTCGGATCGTCCGCCGGATTCACGTACGTGAGCATGAACGGCCCCATCCCATGCACCTGTACCACCGAGGCGGTCTTGGCCATCGCGTAGTGCCGCATGTCGGCGGGAAGGAGCACATAGCCGCCCGCGGGCAGGTCCTTCATGGCAGTTTTATCGAAGGTCTCGCCCATGCCGATCGAGAACGTCCCCGAGAGCACGGTCACGTGTTCGTCCGTGGGGTGCCAGTGCGGCGCGATTCGATAGCCCGCCGCCATCTTGAGGCGTACGACGTAGAGGCC
>JAHFBW010000047.1 GCA_023249845.1 Candidatus Eiseniibacteriota bacterium | reverse complement strand
TCGAGTACTTCGAGATGCCGGTGATCGGGGGCGCGAGCCCGCAGGACAGCACGGGACCATTCCGCGAGCTTCGCTCGCTCGGACTGAGTCGGTTCCCGTACTGGCCGGTGGAGCCCATGAACCTCGATCCGCCAGCGACGACGCACCCGAAGCTCACCGATCACACCTCGATCGCCACCGGCCAGCAACGGACGACGCAGCGTGACGGCAGAGGTGAGATCGTCACGTTCGGCGGGATCGACGGTGCTGGTCAGGCTTCGAACGACACCTGGCAGACGTGGAACGTGGCCGTGGATCCCTACAACTCTTGGCGAACCGAGACGATGCCGCTCACGGCGGGCTCGCCGCGCCCGCCGGCCCGCAGTCAGCATGCGGCGGGCATCGAGGAAGTCGCGACGGGGCTGGGCTCCAGCGAGCTGAGATTGTTCGTGTATGGCGGGCGGGACGCTTCTGGGAACGCCCTGGACGACGTCTGGCTGCTCTCGAAACCGGACAACGGGACGCCCGCCACCTGGCAGTCGATCACCCCCCAGCTGGTCGCACCGGACGCGAGCCCGGGACCGCGTTACGGGCACACGATGGTGTTCGATCCCGGCGTGGCGCCCGGCGCGGTCCAGAGCTTCCCGCCGCTCGGAGGCCTCCCCCGGCAGTATTACCCCAAGCTGTTTGTATTCGGCGGCAAGCGGAGCCCCACGACGTGGGCCGGAACGGACACGGTTTTCGTACTCCAGCTCTGGCAACCGTACATATGGTATCCGCTGGTGTTGAGCGGCTCCAAGCCAGCTCCCCGCTACCGGCATGCGGCCGTGTTCGATCGGCAGGCGCGACCGGGCCAGAGCCGAATGCGGATGATGATGTTCGGGGGCGCGGGAGACGCGGGAACGTTGCTGAACGATGCATGGACATTGTCTCGGGCTCCCAAGGACACGCTCTATGCCGATTGGGCCTGGGTGCAGAATCCATCGGGGGGGACTGTCGCGCCACCCGTATACAAGCACTCGATGATTCACGACGAGCAGTGGAATCGTTTGTTGGTGTTCGGTGGCGACCGCACGAGCGAGGGCTACGGAGAGACCAACACCGGTGGTGAATCCAACGAATGCTTCGTCCGCAAGGTGGATGACCTCAGCCCCGACAGCACGTGGAAACAGTTGGCCACCATGTCGCCGATCGTCCGGCGGTCCGGCCATGCGGCCGTTTACTATTCACTGAAGGGCGTGAACGCGAGGATCCCCGAGCGATTCAACCCCCTGGCGACACCGGGGCAGCGGTGGAGCCCGCTCACCGCCTCACCCAAGTTCGATCTCTGGACCTACCCGGACATGTTCTCCATGCCGGACGGCCGGCTGTTCTACGCTGGGCGCGGTGACACCTCGGCGGTCCTTGCCGCCAGCCCCACGGGTCCATGGACGGACCAGAAGTTGGCGGGGGTCTCCATCACCACGCTGGTCCTGGCGGGCGGCACGGCCGCCCAGTACGTCCCGGGGAAGGTGATCAAGGTGGGCTCGAACGGTTTCCAGGGCGCCGCGAATCTGGCGTCGTTCACCGGGGGCAGCGCCCAGTGGTCGAATGGATCCGTGGTCAATTTGCTCGCCCGCGGGAACCCGAACGCGACGATCCTCCCGAACGGGCAGGTGTTAATCACGGGCGGGAGGAATTGGGTATTCCCGAATAACGGTTCGAACTCGGCACCACCTGTGAAGACTCCGCAGTTGTGGACGCCGCCGCCCGCGGATGTGTGGACGCCGAGCGATCCGCAGAACCCTGCAACGCTGTCTTCCGACCCAGCCAGTCGCGGCTACCACTCGACGGCGATCCTGCTGCCAGACGCGCGGATCCTGAGCGCGGGCGGGGAGAAGGGGCCCAATACTAACGACGACTATTCTCGCGGAACGATCTTCGAACCGCCGTACCTGTTCGACCCCAACATCTCGGGTGGCAACGGCTACGCCACGCGTCCCACGATCGACAGCGCCCCGAGGTGGATCGGCCACGGCTGCCCGTTCACGCTCTCGGTCACGAGCGCAGGCGGCGTGGGCGGCGTGTGCCTCATCCGCCCCGGGGCGGTCACGCACGGGTTCAACCAGGACCAGCGCTACGTGCCGCTCACCTTCACCGAGTCTGCAGGCACGGTCACGGTGGATGGCCCTGTGGATGCCTACACCGCCCCGCCCGGCGACTATCTGCTGTTCGTGCTCGACAACTCGAGTCGCAAGGTGCCATCGGTGGCGCGCTGGGTGCGCGTGGCGGAGTCGATCGGGCCCTATCAGGCAGCGGACGCGATCCGCCCGGGCCGGACCATCACCCTCAACGGCAGCAATGGTCTCGACGGTCCAGGCTGCTCGCGACCGATCAGCGTCCGCTGGCAGGCGCCGTGCGACGACAGCACCACGACATCGAGCGGGCGCGCACGAGCGCTGGACGTTCGCTACACGACCAGCTCGATCTGTGACGCGTGCTGGGCCGCATTCGCGCTGGCCGACCAGGTGGCCTGCGAGCCGCCCGCCGGGAACCCGGGTGAGGTCCAGTCGGTGGACGTGCCGGGCCTGACGATCGGGGCCTACCAGTTCCGCATGGTGAGTCAGGACGACAAGAGTGCAACCGGGAACGGGTCCGCGATGAGCAACGCCAAGACGCTGTTCGTGTTCGGTTGCGAAGAGGGCTTCTATGCCGGCGGCGGAGAAGGAGGCGGAGGCGGATTCAGTGCCCAGATGGCCCAGGTTGTCGACGCTTCCGCCGCGATCTCCACGTCGCTCGGCAGCGCCGAGAACTCATTGCTGCCACCCACCGGCGGGACGAGCACGGATCTGTTGAAGCTCGTTCGGCCTCGCATCGTGGGTGGGCAGCTCCGGGTGATGCTGCGGCGCGGCGCGAGCGGCGAGACTCACCTCGCCTCGGCGAGGGTCGTCGTCGTGGACCATCCTGCTGACACCGAGGCATTCCACATCGCCGGCGAGTGGCGCCTTGGCGTGCGCCAGCCCGCGCTCGCCGTGCGCGGACCGCACGGCGAGGATGTCTCGTCCCTGGTAGTGGGGGAGCCGGAAGCGAGCCTGGTCGGCGACAGCGGCGATACGATCGCGGTGACCCTGCCGGAGGCTACCGATTCGCAAACAGGTCGAGTCGTCTACGTCGAAGCGCAGGCCGGGCGTGTGGGCGAAGAAGTTGAGCCGGGTCTCGCCCTGTTGGAGCGCGGCTCCGACTCGACGTGGCATGAGGTGTCCCGCCAGATGCCGCGGGCCCGGTTCGCCACCATGCTGGCTGGGCGGATCACCGGCGACCAAGTGAAGCTCGCGTTCTCGGGAAATCACGCCGTGAGCGCCGTGGGACAGGTCTCGCTGGGCCCAGTGGCCGAGAGCCACGCAGCCACGGCGGTCTCGATCGAGCACTCGAGGCTGGGCGCCCTCGATGCCGGCGCATTGGGGCCCGATGGCCCGGGGCTCGTGCTCCAGCCGATGGACACGCTGCAGCTCGCCTTCGACCTGCCGGCGACGGCCGCGGTCGAAGCCTGTGACTTCTACCTCGAAGTGACGGGCTCGAGCACCTCGGGGAGCGCGATCGCGGCCAGGGCTGCCCCGGTCGGCCAGGACCCCGGGCTGCCGGCGCGGCTGTCGCTGGGTGCGCCTCACCCCAATCCGCTCGCCGCGGGCACCAGCCTTCGCCTTGGGCTGCCCCAGGCCGAGAGCGTCACGCTGGAAGTCTTCGACCTTTCGGGTCGCAGGGTGGCGACGGTGGCCCGGGAACGGATGGTCGCGGGCTGGCACGACCTGCGCTGGGACGGCCGCGCGAGCGCCGGCGGTCCCGTCGCCTCCGGGATCTACGTGATTCGCTTGGTGGCGGGCAGCCGCAGCCAGCAGCGGAAAGTGGTGGTGATGCGGTGAGTCATTCCGACTGGGGCCCGCTACCGAGGCCCGCGCCTAAACGCGGTTCACGCTCGGCCAGTGCGCATCCTTCGAAGCGGCTAGGAGCCGTGGTTACGCTCATCGCGCTGGCGCTCGTGGGTGATGTCTCAGTGGTGTGGGCGCAATCCATTTCACCCCCTGTCGCCATCGCCTCGCCGCGGGAACTGTTGGGGGGAGTGCAGCCCAAGCTCGTTCAGTCGGGCTCTTTCCTCGTCGTGACTTGGTCCGTGAACGACGTCTCGACAGAGATGGGTTGGGGGAGTTCGTCCGATGGTGGGCTCACCTGGTTGCGAGGGCGCTTCGGGCCCGACTACTACAACAATCTCGCCGATGATTACAGTTTCGGCGCCGCGACGTCCGCGGCCGGGCCCGCCGGGCAGTTCATCAGCGCCTATCGGACCATCGGCCGCCACGACTTCGTCCATCGCGTAATCGTGCAGCAAGCTGGCGCGGGATCGTCAGGAATCAACTGGCAGCCGCCCGTGACCGCGGTCACGTTCGATCCCTCGGGCGGGCAGAACGCCGACTCCCCATGGCTCGCGCGCGACCCCGCCACCGGCTATCTCTACCTGGCTTACGTCCGGCACACGCTGCGCCCCTACGCCTATCTGAACGGTCCAGCCGATCAGCCCGTGTATCTGGTGCGGTCGCTGGATGGCGGCGCGACGTGGTCGGCGCCGATGCTGGTTGGCGGCCCGGCGGCGCTGGGCTCACGCGTCGAGGTCGGCGAGTCGGGGCAGGTTTACGTCTGCTGGCAGGACTACGCCAGCCAGCAGGTGATGCTGCGGCGCTCGGACGACCACGGCGCGACGTTCGCGGACGCCCTCCCGGTGGGCCGCTTCGTGGACAACTCCCGTACGTGGATGCGCGGGTTGGGCGCTGCTGCGTCTTACTCCGGCAGGCAGCATCCGCTCAACTACTACGAGAGTGGGAACGTGTTCGACTTCCCGCAGCTCGCGGTGGACCGCTCGAACGGGCCACTTCGAGGAACCTTGTACATGGTGTGGGCGGAGGCGGCGGAAGGCACGACCGGACCGAGCAGCGGGCGGACCGTGCAGGAGACCGAGCCCAACGACACCCCGGCCACCGCCAATCTCATCGACATCGGGGACGGATTCGTGAGCGTCGGCGAGTCGGAGATCATCGAACCCAATGGCAACAACGACTACTTCGCCTTCGACGGTGTCCAGGGCACGATGGTCGAGCTGCGTGAGGGCCGGGCGCAGTACCCCGAACCGAACCCGGACTTCCCCGTCTCTACTTTTTCCTTCTACTACTTGGACTCGCCCTCGGGGGGTGAGGGTCCCCTGTTCACGGCCCCGAGCCTGGATGACGGGACCGCGCCACCGCTGCTGTGCACGCTGCCGCGGACGACGCGCTACATTATCCCGGGCGCTTTCTCCGGCGGACCGACCACGCTGGTGGTCTTCGGCTCAGTGAACGAGTTCCTGCCCTCGCCGACGAGCGTGGCGCGCGATCATCGCGACATCGTGCTCACCTGGTCGCGCGACGGGGGCCGGACGTGGAGCCCCAAGGTGCGGGTGAACGACGACCCCCCAGGGGCTGATCAGGCGGTGCCGGCGGTGGCAGTGGACGAGCAGGGGCGGGTGCACGTGGCGTGGATGGACCGCCGGGACGGACCGCTGGAGGGCCATGCGGCGTCGCCTTACTGGACCGCATCCTCGGACGGCGGGCTGACGTTCGCTCCCTCGCGCCGGCTGGCCTCGCCGGGCAGCGACTATCATGGTTTCGAGTTGGGGACGAGCATCGGCGACTTCATCTCATTGACGACAGAGGGGGGCACGGTCTACGTGGTGTGGCCGCAGATGACCCAGGGCTGGCCCACGGCGACACTGGTGCGGATCACGGACATCCCGACGAGCATCGCGGTGTCGCGCTTCGCGGTGGAGCCGGTCGGCAGCTCGGTGCGCGTGTCGTGGGCGGTCGAGGACGCGGCAGGGATCACCGGGTTCGTGGTCCACCGGGCACCGATCGCGACCGAGGACTACGAGCGCACCGCCAGCGTGGCGCCGCACGGGCGGGGTGAATACACATTCCTGGACGAGGGCACGCAGGCCGGGTCGGGCTACCGCTACCGGTTGGAGGTGATCCGCGGCAGCAAGTCCTCGTGGGAAGGTCCCCAGGAGATCGTCCTGCCGCTCGGCATCTCGACGCTGGCGTTCGAGCGCGTCGGGCCGAATCCGTTCGTCGAGGGAACCCGGCTGGTGGTGGCGGTTCCGGAGCGTTCGCGCCTCGCGGTTCGCATCTATGACATCCAGGGGCACGAGGTGCGGCGGCTACAGGACGGCGAGACGGCGGCGGGACGCTACGCGCTGGTGTGGGACGGTCGTGACGCCGCAGGGCGGGCCGTCGCGCCGGGCGTCTATCACCTCCGGGCGAGCGGCGGCGGGCAGGTGGCCACCCGAAGCCTGGTGCGGGTGAGGTAGCCGCGGCCGCCCCTGGATCAGGCTCTTGGCGATCCGCACCCCAACTTTGGACCTTAAGGCCTCCCGTAAAGCGCGCCATTCGCGGTCCTCGGGGATCTCAAGGCCGACGGGCCCCGAGGCGGCTTCGCAGGATGGCCCAAGATCGACGATCGTGTGAGCACGTCGTTACGACCGCAGGCCGGTCGCTCCATTTCGTCTGAGCCTCAGCAGGAGCGGCCGGAAGCTCCCTTTCGGATCGCAGCGCCGCTCAGAGGAGTCGCAGGGCCAGGACCACGGTGGCGAGCTGCGTCGCCACCAGCAGCACCGCCTGGACACTCCCCCAGGTCGAGGGCTCGCGGCGCTCCGGCACCCAGACCAGGTCACCGGGTTCGAGCGAGGCGACGTCCTTCGCGAGGATCGTCTGGCCAGTCACGGCACGCTTGACGCGTACCTTGCCGCGCCACGCGCGATCGGAGAATCCGCCCGCCAACCGCACGTAGTCCTGCACCTTCCGGCCGGGCTCGTAGTGGATCAGGCCCGGCAGACGCACCTCGCCCTCGACGCGCACGGCGTTCACGACCGGATCCACACGAACGAGGTCACCGTCGCGGAGCACGAGGTCCAAGTCTCCGCCCGGCTTGACCCGATTCCAGTCGACGCGGAAATCCTGGCGTCGCGCCGTGACCCGCGCGCGCAGGGTCTCGTATTCGGAGGCGGTCATGTCGCCGCGGCCGAGCTGTGACAGCCGGTCGAGCTCGGGGTCCGGGTCGCTCGCGCCGATTGACGGGCGAAACACGCGCAGCGACGCGAGGTCAGCCCCGGGCAGGAACCCGCCGGCGACGCGCACCAGGTCGGAGAGGCGGCTCATGCCCGGCAGCAGCGGATACGTGCCCGGGCGCTGGACCTCGCCAGAGAGGCTGGCCTCTTCGAGGAAGTGGTACCGGGGCTGGTAGTAGACGTAGACGCGATCGCCGTCGCGCATGGGCGTGTCGAACCGCCGCGCGAGCACGTCGCTGATTCGGAACGACAGCGAGTCCTTGCGCGTCGCGTCCTGGAACCGCACCAGCACGGCCTGGTCGGTGGAATTCCGGTCGACGCCGCCCGCGAGCGAGAGCAGCGTGCTCAGGCTGTCCCCCGCGACGAGCTCAAAGCTCCCGGCCCGCGCCACGGCCCCCTCCATCGTGGCCGCCGCGATGCCGCGCGGGAAGAACAGCACGTCGCCCTCGTGCAGCAGCGGGTCCTGCGCGAGGAAGCCAGTGAGCCGGAACCGGGTCAGGTCCATGACGATGCGGCTCTCGCCCTGGGGCGTCGGACGGCGCACCTCGACCCTCCGCCGCGACCCGTTCGGGTTGAACAGGCTCTCCGTCAACACCTCGCTGGCCCGGCGCGTCGCCGGCACCTCCAGCGCCCCCGGTTGCGTGGTCTCGCCGACCAGCTTCACGAGGAACGAGCGCGCACGCAGCAATCGCAAGTCCACGGTCACGCCGCGGTACTCGCTGGAGAGCCGCTGTAACACGGCGCGGCGCGCCTCGACCAGTGTCAGTCCCGTCATCGGAACCGGCCCCACGCCCGGCACGTACAGCGTGCCTTCGGGGAGGATCAGCGCCTCCCATGAACGCGACAGGGCGCCGCTCAGGTTGAGCTGGAGCATGTCGCCGGGGCCGACCACATACTCCGCCGGATCCACCGGGCGGCTCATCGGAGACGCGCCCGGCCCGCCCGTCGGCGCCAGGACGTTTCGCCCACTGCCTGCGGCCCCGAGCAGGTCGACGGCCCCGCCTTGTGCGTGCGCAACGCACGCGACCACCAGGCACGCGAAGAGCGTGGCGGCCACCCGCGCGTGCTTCACGTCTTGACCTCGCCCAGCACCTTTCGCTGGCCGTACATGCGCTCGTAGTAGGCGCGAAACTCTCCACTCTTGATCGCGCGCCACCACGGTTCGTTCGCTTGGAACCACTCCACGGTGCGCCGGATGCCCTCGGCGAACGGGATCGCGGGCTTCCAGCCCGTGACTCGCGCGAGCTTGCTGGAATCGACGGCGTAGCGCCGGTCGTGCCCGGGTCTGTCCTCCACGAATCGCACCAGCGTGCGCGGCTTGCCGAGCAGTGACAACAGCGTGTCGGTGATGGTGAGCACGTCGAGTTCGTGCTGGGCGCCGATGTTGAACGTCTCGCCCTCGACACCCGGGTGCTCGAGCAGCGTGAGCAGCGCATCGCAATGGTCGTCCACGTGCAGCCAGTCGCGAGTGTTCCGGCCCGTGCCGTAGACCGGCAGCGGCTGGTCGTCGATGGCGTTCGTGACGAACAGCGGCACGAGTTTCTCGGGGTATTGCCGCGGTCCGTAGTTGTTCGAACAGCGTGTCACCACGATCGGCAGCCCGTAGGTGCACCAGTAGGCGTAGGCCAGCCGGTCACCGCCCGCCTTGCTCGCGGCATAGGGCGAGCGCGGGTTCAGCGGCCAGTCCTCGGTGGAATGCCCCTCGAGCACCTCGCCATAGACCTCGTCCGTGCTCACCTGGATGAAGCGCTTGACGGAGACGCGACGCGCCTCCTCGCACAGCACGAACACGCCGTAGACATCGGTCTGGATGAACTCACCGGGTGTCTCGATGCTGCGGTCCACGTGCGACTCGGCCGCGAAGTTGAGCACGAAGTCACAATCCCTCATGGCCTTCGCGACGTCCCCCGGGTGGCGGATGTCACCGTGCACGAACGTGAGCCGCGACGCCGGTATCCCGTCCAGGTTCTCGCGCCGACCGGCATACGTGAGCGCGTCCAACACGACCAAGTGCGCGCTCGGGTACCGCGCGAGCATTCGGTGCGCGAACGCCGACCCGATGAAGCCCGCGCCGCCGGTCACCAGCACCCGTGCGCGCGAGAGGTCGAGGCGTTCAGCCATCCTTGCGGCTCCAATCGTAGGGGATGCTTGGGTCGTGCGCCGGCAGCCGGTGTTCGTCGGGATCCTTGTAGTCGTAGTGGTGCGTCGGCACGTTGATGAGGTAGGCGGGTTCCACGCCGATGCCCTTCATGCCGTGCAGCACGAGGGGCGGGATCACGAGCAGCGTGGGGTTCCTCTCGCCCAGGAAGAACTCGTTGACCTCGCCCTTGGTGGGGCTCGACTCGCGCGAGTCGTAGAGCACCACCTTCGACATGCCTTTCACGACCGTGAAGTGGTCGGTCTGCTTCTTGTGGTAGTGCCAGCCCTTCACGACCTCGGGGTAGACGACGGTGAGGTACACCTGCCCGAATTTCTGAAAGAACGGGTCGTCGTCGCGCAGCATCTCCATGAGCCAGCCCCGCTCATCGGGGATGACCTTGAGCGGCTTGGTGAGGACGCCGTGGATCATGTGCGCTTCCCGCCTCGCTTGCCGCCCCCGGAGGAACGGCGTCGAGCCCTGCCAACCGTTTTCGCGCGTCCCTTGCCCACGCCGACGTGCGTCCAGCCCGCCCGTTGCACTTCCTCGGGCGAGTAGATGTTGCGCAGGTCGCACAAGAGCGGCTGCTTCATGACGCGCTTCAGGCGCGCGAGGTCGAGCGTGCGGAACTCGTTCCACTCCGTGACGATGACCACGGCGTGCGCCCCACGCGCGGCGTCGTAGGGGTCGGCGGCCATCTCGACGCCCTTCAGCTCGGGCAGGCCTTCCGCTTTGGGCATCGCGATGGGATCGAACGCCACCACCTTGAGGCCACGCTTCTTCAGGCCCGGGACGATGGTGAGTGACGGTGCCGCGCGCATGTCGTCGGTGTTCGGCTTGAACGCCAGGCCGAGCACGGCCACCTTCTTGCCACGCGGCGAGCCGACTGCGTCGCACACCTTGTCCACCATGCGGTCCATCTGGCGCTCGTTCGCTGTGATCGCCGCCTCGACGATGCCGACGCGCTCCCCCGCCTGCCGCGCGAAGCTGGCCAGCGCGTGCGTGTCCTTCGGGAAGCAGCTGCCGCCGTAGCCCGGGCCGGCATGCAGGAACTTGGAGCCGATGCGGCGGTCCATGCCGAGGCCCTTCGCCACCGTCTGCACGTCGGCGCCCAGCGCCTCACAAACGTTCGAGATCTCGTTGATGAACGAGATCTTGGTGGCGAGGAAACAGTTCGAGGCGTACTTGATGAGTTCCGCCGTCTCGAGCGTGGTGAGCACCATGGGCGTCTCGATCAGGAATAGCGGGTCGTGCAGCTTCTTGAGCAGGTCCTGCGACTTCTGGGTCTCGGCGCCGATGACCACGCGATCCGGCCGCATGAATGTCTCGATCGCTGAGCCCTCGCGCAGGAACTCGGGGTTCGACGCCACGTCGAATTCGGCGCCGCGCTTGGCGTACCTCTTCATCCAGCCGTAGAGATCGCGCGCCGTGCCCACTGGCGCCGTGCTCTTCTGTACGACGAGCGTGTACCCGGCGAGGTTCTGCGCCACCGTCTTCGCCACCGCGTAGATCGCACTCGTGTCGGCGCTGCCGTCCGGACGCGGCGGGGTGCCCACGGTGATGAACACGACCTTCGAGTCCTTGACCGCGGACTTGAGGTCGGTGGTGAAGTGTAGGCGCCCCTCGTTGACGTTGCGCTGCACCATCTCCGGAAGTCCGGGCTCGAAGAACGGCAACTCGAGCGCCTTCAGCCGCTCCACCTTGCCGGCGTCCGAGTCCACGCAGATGACGTTGTTGCCGAAGTCCGCGAGACAGGCGCCGGACACGAGGCCGACGTAGCCGGTACCCACGACGGTGAGGGTGGTCAAGATGGCGATCCTTTCGCGTTCGAGCGGGGACGGGTGACTGAGCCGACGTCGAGTCGCCCTGAGGCGGCCAGCGAAGTTAGATGCGGGCTGTGCCGGGGTCAACAGCGGTGGCATCGATGCCCAACCTGCTGTAGCTTGGGCCTCCGGTTGCCGTCCGAAGATTGCGCGGGCACCGCTCGTGCCCACTCCGATCGAGAAGCTGGCTGACCGGTGCCCCACGTGCTCCCGCCGACCGAACCTCCGCCGCAGGGAGTGCACGAACCGCTCCCTCTGCCCGCTCGCCGGCCCCCGACTGGCTCGCGAGCACGCGCCGGCGCGAGGCGGTGCGTTCGCATTCTCTCTCCTGCGAACGCTTCCACGGACCCAGGCGGGGCGGCTTGATGTGCGGGATCGCGGGGATCTACCGCTTTGGGGCCATGCCGGCGTCGGCGCGGGAACGGGCGGACGATCGCGAGTGCGTGGTGGCCATGCTGCGCACGATGGAGTACAGAGGACCGGATGACGCCGGACTGGAGCAGCCAGGTCGCGTCACGTTCGGCGCCCGCCGGCTCTCGATTCTCGACATCGAGGGCGGCCACCAGCCGCTGAGCGATGCCAGCGGCCGGGTCTGGGCGGTACAGAACGGCGAGCTCTATGACTTCCCGCGACTCCGGGAGGAACTTGCCAGGCGCCATCCGCTCCGCACCCGCGCCGACACCGAACTGCTCCCCCACCTCTACCTGGAGCGCGGCGCTGCGGCCGTCGAGGGCCTGCGCGGCATGTTTGCGCTCGCGATCCACGACTCCGTCGACGGCACGCTGCTGCTGGCCCGCGATCCGCTCGGCGTCAAGCCCCTCTACTGGGCGCGCGCGGGCGACCGCCTGGTGTTCGCATCGGAGCTCAAGGCCATGCTCGCGGATCCGGCGCTCTCCCGGGAACTGGACCCCGAGGGACTCCGTCGCTTCCTGGCACTCGGCTTCATCCCTGGCGAGCGCACGCCGTTCGTGGCGATTCGCAAGCTTCGCCCCGGCTGCCGCATGGTGGTGACGCCCGACGACGTGCGGGTGGAGCGCTATTGGGCGTGGCCTGATTTCCAACCGGACCCGACGCTCGTCGGTGCCACGCTCGACTCACTGGCCGACCAGGTCGGCGAACGTCTCGCGGCCTCGACCCGGGCGATGCTGCTCTCGGATCGGCCTGTCGGAGTGCTGCTCTCCGGAGGAGTGGATTCCAGTCTGCTCGTCGCGCTGTTGCCGGAGGCGCTTCGGCGCGAGATGCGCACGTTCTCGATCGGCTTCGAAGCGGGCGGGCTTCACGACGAGCGACCGCACGCCCGCCGCGTCGCGCAGGCGATGGGGACGCGGCATCTCGAATCCTCGGTGACTCTCGAGTTCGAGCACGAGCTGCCGCGCGTGATCGCGCTCCTGGACGAGCCCTGTGCGGATCCCGCGGCGGTGCCCGCGTATCTCGTGGCACGCGCCGCGAGCGAGCACGTGACGGTCGTGCTGTCGGGAACCGGCGGCGACGAGCTGTTCGGTGGCTACCGGCGGCACCGCCTGCCCGAGCTGCTCGCGAAGATGGCGTGGCTGCCGCCCGGCCTGGCGCGGGCGGGCGCGCGCTGGATCGGCGAGCGCGACCGCCATCGCCGCAGCGTGCAGGGTGAGCGCTGGGTCATGGCGGGCAAGCTGCTCGAAGCGCGTGGGCGCGACTCGTTCGTCGGCGCGTACCTCTCGACCCTGGAACCGGCGACCGCCTCGCGCTGGCGCGCGGCCACAGCGCTCGCGGTGGACCCCACCGGGGCCGTCGATTCGCTCGTTGCCGAGATGACGCTGGAACTCGGCACGGCGCCGGCCGCGCACCCGGCCATCGCCACGGCCGTGGATCACCTCTGGTACCTCCCCGACGACCTGCTGCTCAAAGAGGACCGCATGACCATGGGAGCGTCGGTGGAGGGCCGTGTGCCTTACTTGGACGATGCGCTCGTCCGGTTCGCCGCGACGCTTCCGGCGTCCGCCCGCGTCGGGGGCGGAACCGGCAAGAGGGTGCTGCGGCGGCTCGCCGAGCGGCTCCTGCCGGCCGACATCGCGACGCGCCCCAAGCATGGCTTCTCCGTACCGATCGAGGATTGGCTGCGCGGGCCGCTGCGCATGTTGGCCGGCGACACGTTCGCCGGCGCGGGCAGCGGACTGTTCCAAATGGACGTGCTCCGACGCTGGCACGAGGAGCACTGCCGCCACGTTGACCGCTCGGGGGCGCTGTGGGCGGCACTTTCGTTCGAGCTGTGGTGGCGCGAGATCGGTAGCGCCGACGCGGCACGGCTGGCCGAGCACGGCCGGCCCCTCCGCCCTGCCGCAGCCGCGCTCCCGGCCGCGGCCGCCTCCGGGGGTCGGTCTTGAGGCAATCGGAGCTGCTGATGGCGCCCGCCGACCGCTCGCTGCGGAACGGAAAGCCGCTGCGAGTACTGCACGTCATCACGCGAATGATCGTGGGTGGCGCGCAGGAGAACACGCTGCTGTCGTGCGCGCTCATCGACCCGGCGCACTTCCCGAGCACGCTCCTGACCGGACCCGAGACGGGTGCCGAGGGCGAGCTGCATGCCGAGACGCAGGCCCGCGGCGTACGCCTGCTCGTCGAGCCGAGCCTGGTGCGCCGCGTCAGTCCGTGGCACGACCTCGTCGCCACGTTCCGGCTGTGGCGTACCATCCGCGGCGGACGCTACGACGTCGTGCACACGCATTCGTCAAAGGCGGGCATCCTCGGCCGTTTCGCGGCAGTGCTCGCGGGCGCACCGGTGATCGTGCACACCGCGCACGGCTGGAGTTTCAACGAGCACCAGCCCCGGCATCTCTACTGGCTGTACGTCTGGCTCGAGCGTCTGTGCGCGAGGTTCTCGGGCGCGATCGTCGTGGTGGGCAGACCCGACCGCGACGAAGGATTGGCGCTCCGCATCGGCCGCCCGGAACAGTATCGACTCATCCGCTCCGGGATCGAGGTGAAGTCCTACCGGGATGTCGAGATCTCGCGCGAGCAGGCGCGCTGCCGGCTCGGTCTGCCGAGCGAGGCGTTCGTGATCGGCAGCGTGGGACGCCTGTGTGAGCAGAAGGCGCCGCTCGATCTGTTGGAGGCGTTCGTCCCCGTGGCCCGCGCCCGGCCTGACGTGCGGCTGGTGTACGTGGGCGACGGCCCGCAGCGGCCCGAGCTGGAGGCGGCGGTCATGCGACACGGGCTCGCGCACCGGGTGCAGCTCGTGGGACTCCGCCGCGACGTTCCCGAGCTGTTGCGTGCATTCGACCTGTTCGCGCTGGCATCGCGCTGGGAGGGGCTGCCCCGAGTCTTTCCGCAGGCGATGGCCGCGGGTCTGCCGATCGTGGCGACCCTCGTGGACGGCGCGCCCGACGCGATCACGCCAGGCGTGAACGGCTGGCTTGTCGAGGTTGGGGACACGGCGGCGATGGCCGACCGGCTCGGCGCACTCGCGGCTGACCCTGCCACCGCGCGCCGCATGGGAGCCGCCGGGAGAGCGCGCGTGGAGGAGTTCTCCGCGCATCGCATGGTGCACGAGCTCGCCGAGCTCTACACCCGACTGGCCATGAACGGGGCGGCCCACTGACGAGCCGCGTACTCGCCGCCTGCGCGTTGCTGCTCCTGTTCGCGCACGCCGCCCACGCCCGCTGGAGCTCACCGCGCAAGCAGTTGATCGAGTTCGGCTGGGACGAACCGGACCCCCGCTTCATGCGGTTGCACATCGCCCAGTTGGAGGCGAGCCCGTTCGACGGCTGCGTCTACCACGTGGACGTGGATGGCGACTCGGGCAGCTTCACGTGGCGCGTGTGGGGACACCGCCGATTCGAGGCGCACGACCTCGACTCGGCCCGCGCCGACCTGCTCGCCACGTCGTTCGGGCGCTTCCGTGCGAACTTCCTGCGGGTCAACGTGACCCCTGCGGATCTCGACTGGTTCGAAGACCACTCCGCCATGCTCGCGAACCTCGAGCTCGCGGCCGGGCTCGCGAAGCAGGCTGGCGGTCCCGGCATCCTGTTCGACGTCGAGCCCTACGAGGGCAAGCTGTGGGACTTCCGCGTGCAGTCCGGCGAGGGCCGCCGCTCATGGGACGAGCTCGCGGCGCAGGTACGCCAGCGCGGAGCCGAGGCCATGCGCGCGTTGGAGCGCGGCTATCCCGGGCTCACGGTGTTCACGACCATGGCCTACTCCATGCCGATGCACCAGACCTCCGTCGAGCGAACTCCACTCGCAAAGGCGAGCTATGGGCTCCTCGTTCCGTTCCTGGACGGCATGGTCGCAGTCGCGAGCCCGCGTGTGCGGTTCGTGGACGGTCACGAGCTCTCGTATCCCTTCCGTGACCGGGCGCAGTTCACGGCCAAGGCCGACAGCATGCGTCACGGTGTGCGGCGCCTCGCGGCAGAGCCCGAGCGGTACACGCGGCGCCTCTCGAGAAGCTTTGGGATCTGGCTCGACTTCGACTGGCGCCATCGCGGCTGGGATGCGCAGGATCCCACTCGGAACTATTTCTCGCCGGAGGTCTTCGCGCGGGCGGTGCAGGCGGCACTCGACCACGCGGATCGCTACGTATGGATCTACAGCGAGACACCGCGCTGGTGGAGTCCGGAGGACGGAACGCAGCATTTGCCCGCGGCGTACGATTCGGTGTTGCGCGCCGTGCGACGCTGAGCCGCCACCGAGGCGCCACTCGCGGCTCGAGTCGGCACGCCGACGTGTGACGAGGTCGCCGGGCAGTCTTGACGGCGGCACATCGACCGCCTACGGTCCGGCGTTCGTCCGCTCGCGATCACTCGCGCCGCGAACGACAGGTCGTTCGTCCGTTCCGGACGCCTCGGGTGCGGCCCCCCGTGACCCGCCCGGCCCCCTTGCGCCGCTCGTGCCACCGAGGTCTCGATTGGATCGCGATCCCTCCCGACCTGCTGAGCGCTTTCTCACCGTCGTCCGCTCCCGCCTGCGCCTCTACTCCACGATCGTCGCAGTGGCGACCGTGCTGGCGGCCGGGATCTCGCTGATCCTGCCGGCCTGGTACCGCGCCAAGAGCACGCTGCTCCCGCCCGACGAGACGGGCGACTCAAGCTTCGGGATCCTCTCCGGGATGCTCCAGTCGAGCGCGCTCAGCACGCTCGGCCTCAACACGACGACGACGCCCTCTGACGTGTTCGCCGAGATCCTCCAGAGCCGCCGGCTCAGCGAGGCGGCGATCTCGAGTTTCGGCTACGAGAAGCTCTACAAGCGTAAGGGCATGGATCGCACGATCAAGGAGTTCCAGCGGCACCTGGGGGTCAAGGTCAACGCCGCGGGGGTGCTCACGGTGAGCTTCGAGGACCGGCAGGCGCGGCGCGCGGCCGACGTCACGAACTTCCTGGTCGCGGAACTCGATCGCTTCAACGTGGACACTTACAAGACGCGCGGGAAGCGCCTGCGCATCTTTCTCGAGGGCCGCGTCAGCGACGTGCAGCGACAGCTCGTGGTCGCCGAAGAGAAGCTCGTGGCCTACGAGCGCCAGCACCGCGTGCTCTCGAGCGGCGAGTCCGAGAAGTTGAGCGGCGTGACGGACATCCTGGTTCAGAAGTTCAATCTCGAGACGCAGCGCGCCTACGTCTCGAGCTATTCCTCGCCAGGCAACACCGAGCTCCTCAACATCGAGCGCCAGCTCAAGGCGCTGAACAGCGAGATCGGCAAGCTGCCCGAGGTGAAGCTCGAGGGCGCCCGGCTGACGCTCGACGTCGAGGTGCAGCGGAAGCTCCTCGTGCTCATGACGAGCCAGTACGAGGATGCGCGCATGCAGGAGACGCGCGACACGCCCACGGTCACGGTGCTGGACGTCGCGTCGGCACCGCAGCTGCGTGATCGCCCGAAGCGGGCGTTCATCGTGGCGGGCGCGTTCCTCGCCGCAATGCTCGGCTGCGCCGCGTGGACGGCGCTGGGCCTTTCGCGGGAGCCGTGAGTTCCTCGGTCGCGGCCGACTCGGTGCGCCCGGACGCGCGCCGGCTGCCGTGGACACCGCTCCTCATCATCGGCTTCGCAGTTCTCGTCGGCCTCGCGGCTGGCGATCGCGCGCCGATCTGGTGGATCGCACTCGGCGTTGCGGCCACCTGTGCCACGGTCGCGGCGAGCTTCCGCTGGCCGTTCCCGAGCCTGCTCGTGCTCATCGGCTCTACGATCCTGCTCGTCGTCATGCGCCTGATTGGACTTCGCTCGATCAATCTCCTCGACATCTTCATGCCGCCGCT
>JAHFBW010000301.1 GCA_023249845.1 Candidatus Eiseniibacteriota bacterium | reverse complement strand
GATCTGCACATCCTGCTGGCGGAACGTCATGGGCTCGCCCGCCGCCACGAGGATCTGCTCGCGCACGAGATCGATGCCGGTGACCTCCTCCGTGACCGGGTGCTCGACCTGGATGCGAGTATTCATCTCCATGAAGTAGAACGACCCGTCCTCGTCGAACAGGAACTCCATGGTGCCGGCATTGCGATAGCCGATGGACGCCGCGCCACGCGCCGCCAGCTCCCCCATGGCGGTCCGCTGCTCGGGCGTCAGCACCGCGCTCGGAGCCTCCTCGATCAGCTTCTGGTGGTTACGCTGCACCGAGCACTCACGCTCTCCCAGGTGCACGACGCCGCCCTGGCCGTCGCCGAACAACTGGATCTCGATGTGGCGCGGTTTCACGATGTATTTCTCGAGGTAGACGGCATTGTTGTTGAAAGCCGCTCCCGCCTCCGCCTGAGCGATCCCGAAGCCGAGCCGAAGCTGCTTCTCGTCGTGCGCGATGCGCATCCCGCGTCCGCCCCCGCCGGCCGAGGCCTTGACGATGACCGGATAGCCGATCTCGCGCGCGATCGAGGTGGCCTCGTCGAGGTCGGTGATCACACCCTCGCTGCCCGGCACCATGGGCAGTCCGGCGGCCTTCATCGTGCGCTTGGCCTCGGCCTTGTCGCCCATGCGCCGGATCATCTCGGGGCTCGGCCCGATGAACGTGAACCCACAAGACTCACACACCTCGACGAAGTGGGCATTCTCGGAGAGGAAGCCGTAGCCCGGATGGATGGCGTCCGCCCCGGTGATCTCGGCGGCCGAGATCAGTCGTGCGATGTAGTTGTAGGACTGGGCCGGCGCCGGCGGGCCGATGCACACGGATTCGTCGGCGAGCCGCACGTGCAGGCTGTCGCGGTCCGCCGCGCTGAACACCGCGACGGTCGCGATGTCCAGCTCGCGGCAGGCGCGCATGACGCGAAGGGCGATCTCGCCGCGATTGGCGATCAATACCTTCTTGAACACGCGGTGCGGCCCGCTATTCGCGGGACATCCAATCGGGCCGCGCCGGGTTCCCCCCCGCCGGGGCAGAAGACGGCGCGGGGCCGCTCACGGTGGGCGCCGACGCACCCGACTCGGGTTGCGCCGCGTCCACGGCCTGCCACGTGCGATCCGAGGTGCTGGCGAAACCCTTCAACTTGAGCAACAGCTCGTTCGGGTTGTTGCAGTTGCGCAGCGCCTCTTCCTCTGTGATGAGCCCTTCGCGCAGGAGCGCCAGCACGGACTGGTCGAACGTCTGCATGCCGTACTGGGTGACGCCCTCGCTGATGAGCGTGTGCAGCAACGTGATCTTCTCGGGATCCAGCACGTACTCACGCACGGTGGGCGTGGTCACCATGACCTCGACGGCCGGGATGCGACCAGCGCCGTCGCGGCGCGGGATAAGTCGTTGCGAGACCATGGCGCGCAGGTTCGACGCGAGCGCCTGGCGGATCTCGTCGTGCTGGTGCGGCGGGTAGAACGAGATGACGCGCTTGATGCTCTGCACGACGTCCGTCGTGTGCAGCGTGCTCATGACGAGGTGGCCGGTGTCGGCGGCCATGAGCGCGGTGGACATGGTCTCGAGATTGCGGATCTCGCCAACCAGGATGATGTCGGGATCCTGGCGCAGCACGTAGCGCAGGCCGTCCTGGAACGATGCCGTGTCGAGGCCGACCTCGCGCTGGTGGATGAACGACAGCCGGTCGCGGTGCAGGAATTCGATCGGGTCCTCGACCGTGATGATATTGCGCGTCGTGGTCCGGTTGATCGTGTCGATCATCGCCGCGAGCGTCGTGGACTTGCCCGAGCCCGTGCGCCCCGTCACGAGGATCAAGCCGCGCGGCGAGAACGCGAGGTCGCGGATGGCCGGCGGAAGCCCCAGGTCCTCGATCGTCGGGACCTCGACCGGCACGTGGCGCAGCGCCAGCGCGGGTGTGCCACGCTGCATGAAGATGTTCGCGCGGAAGCGGGCCAGACCGGAGACCCCGAACGCGAAGTCGATCTCGTGATGCGTGGTGAAGTGCGCCCGCTGCTCCTCGTTGAGCATCTGCTGGTAGACCTCGCGCAGCTCCTGCGAGGTCGGCGCGGGCTCGTCGAGCGTGTAGAGCACGCCGTCCACGCGGACGACGGGAGGAGTGCCAGCCTTCAGATGCAGATCGCTCGCACGCGCGGCGATCATCTTCTCGAGCACGCTGCGGATGTTCATGTCGCCCTCGTCATGGGGGCTGCGATCGCTCGCGGGGACCACCCGCGGCTCGGAGCCCGATCGGACTTCCTTGTCAGAGCGGTTCCACCAGGATCAGCTTCTGCCCGAACTCCACCGGCTGCGCATTCTCCACCAGCACCTGCACCACACGTCCCTTGGTCTCGGCCTCGATCTCGTTCATGAGCTTCATGGCCTCGATGATGCACACCGTCTGCCCCACCTCGACGACGTCCCCCAGCTCGATGAACGGATCCGCGTCGGGCGCGGGGGCGCGATAGAACGTGCCCACCATCGGGGATGTGAGCGCCTTCAAGTGCGCGGTCGGGTCGGCCACCGGCTTCGCCTCAGCGGTCCCCGCGGCGGCCGGAGGCGCGGCCGGGCGCGCGCCGGGCGCTAGGCCCGCCGCATGCTCGGTCACGATGCCTGCCCCGCTGGACGTGGCCGAGATGCGCACCGAGCGGCCGCCTGAGGCGACTTCCAGCTCGCCGATGCCGGTCCGCTGCACGAGGCGGATCAGCTGGCGCAACTCGCCCAACTCGAATCCGGCGACCGCCGAGTTCGTGGTCGGCGCGGGGCGCGCGCCGGGCTTGGCGTTGCGGGCCGACTTCTTCCGCTCAGCCGCGCGTGGCATGCGCCTCCAGTCGCGCGACCAGCCCGCGAAGCGCGAGCAGGTAGCTGTCGGGGCCGAACCCGGCGACCGTCCCCAGGGCCACGCCGGAAACGAGCGAGCCGTGACGGAACGCTTCTCGGGACTGCGGATTCGACACGTGCACCTCGACCGTCGGGAGGCCGGCGCCCGCGATCGCGTCGCGTAACGCGACGCTCGTGTGCGTGAGGCCGCCCGGGTTGAAGACCACACCGTGACAGCGGCCGCGGGCCTGGTACAGCGCGTCGATGAGAACACCTTCGTGCGCGCTCTGGAAGAATTCGACCTCGCAATCGAGTTCTTTCGCGAGCGAACCGAGCCGGGCGTTCACATCGTCCAGCGTCACGCGGCCGTAGATTTCCGGTTCGCGCGTGCCGAGTGCCTGGAGGTTGGGTCCGTGCAGGATGAGGACGCGTCGCATCGGGGCCACCCTCAGGCACGCGCCGTACGCGCGCCGGAGACCACCAGCGCGGCACGCACGAGTCGGGACTCCACAGCGCGCGGCACGCTAGCATCGCCGATACGGGGCGTCAATACCCACCGCACCGTGCCGCGCGCTCGTTTCTTGTCCTGCTGCATGGACTTGAGCAGTTTCCCAAGTGACAGCGGCGGCATCTGGACGGGCAGTCCAAGATGATCGAGCGCGGCCTCCAGTCGTACATGCGATTCGGGGGCCAGGCCCGCGACGCGCACCGAGAGCCAGGCCGCCGCGCGCATGCCGACAGCGACGGCCTCGCCATGGAGCGGCCCGCGGTAGTCGAGCGCCGCCTCGATCGCGTGGCCGAGCGTGTGGCCGAAGTTGAGCGCCGTGCGGCCGCCGCCCTCGCGTTCGCGCGGATCGGCGCGCACGACGCGCGCCTTGGCCGCGAGCGAGCGCGTCACCGCTTGGGCGAGCACTGCCGGCCGGCCCTGCTCGAGCGAGTCCAAGCGCGGCTCGAGCCAGTGCCAGAGCGCGGCATCCACAGCGAAGCCCGTCTTCAAGACCTCGGCGAGTCCGTTCCGGCGCTGCCTGACGGGCAGCGTGGCGAGCAGCTCGGGATCGACCAGCACTCCGGCGGGCTGGTGGAACGCGCCGACCAGGTTCTTCCCCGCGTTGAGGTCCACCGCGGTCTTGCCACCGACGCTCGCGTCCACCTGTGCCAGGAGCGTCGTGGGCAGCGCCACCCAGGGGACGCCACGCAGCCACGTCGCCGCCGCGAATCCCGCCAGGTCCCCCACGCTGCCACCGCCCAGCGCGACCACCGCGCCGTCACGCCCGAGCCCGGCGTCCGCGAGCGACTCCCACAGCCGTTCGAGTACGTGTGCCCGCTTGGCGGCCTCCCCCCGCGGCACGCTCAATACGTGCACGGCGAGCCCCGCGCCGCGGAGCGATCTCGCGGCCGCCGCGCCGTACAGCCGTCCCACGTGGGAGTCCGTGACGAGGG
>JAHFBW010000300.1 GCA_023249845.1 Candidatus Eiseniibacteriota bacterium | reverse complement strand
AGGCGAAGTTCGTGACATGCATCGGCGCGGTGTCGGCGAGCAGGTTGATCATGATCTCGCCCTTGTTCGTGGTCATGCGCGCGCGCCACGTCTGGCCCGGTGCGAACGCGAGCTGCTGCGGCTTGGGCAGGCGAGTGCGCCAGCCCGGCTGGTTCGTGTCCACATTGGCGCTGGCGACGAGCCGCTCGAGCATCTGCATGAAGGTCTCCGGGTGTGTCGGGTTGGGAGCGAGTTCTGTGCGATCAGTGCATGCCCACGGCACGAACGATGAGCAGGCATAACGCCGCCAACAGCGCGGCGGCCGGCATCGTGAAGATCCATGCCCACACGATACGGCCTGCGACGCCCCACTTTACGGCGGACATGCGGCGGGACGCCGAGATGCCCGAGCCGGTGATGGAGCCGGTGATGGTGTGCGTGGTGGAAACAGGGATGCCGAGTGCGCTGGCGCCGAACAACGCGATGGCGCCCGCGGTCTCGGCGCAGAAGCCGCCGACGGGCTGGAGCTTGGTGATGCGCATGCCCATAGTCTCCACGATGCGCCAGCCGCCGGAGAGCGTGCCGAGGCCAATGGCGCCGTAGCTCGAGATCACGACCCAATTGGGCACGTGGAAGTCGCCGTGCAGATGCCCGGTCGCGTAGAGGAGCGCGGTGATGATGCCGGCCGTCTTCTGCGCGTCGTTGGAACCATGCCCGAGGCTGAACATCGCCGCGGAGCCGATCTGGAGCCGACGGAACAGGGAGTCCACGCCGTGCGGCGTGGATCGTCGGAAGATCCACGACACCGCGAACATGCTGATGAAGCCGAGCACGAACCCGATGAGCGGCGACAGCACGATGAAGGCGAGCGTCTTCACGAGTCCGCCCACGATCACGGCGCTCGGGCCGGCCGAGACCACCGCCGCGCCGACGAACCCCCCGATCAGCGCGTGCGACGAGGACGTGGGCAGTCCCCACCACCACGTCAGCAGGTTCCAGATCAGTGCCGCGAGCAGTGCCGCCAGCACGATCGCGGGGGTCACGACGCTGGGGTCGACGGTGCCCTTGGCGATGGTCTTCGCGACGTGCACGCCGAACACCGCGAACGCGACGAAGTTGAAGAACGCGGCCCACGCCACCGCGAGGCGTGGCGACAGTACGCGCGTGCTCACGACGGTGGCGATGGAGTTGGCGGCGTCGTGAAAGCCGTTACTGAAGTCGAACGCGAGCGCCACGAGCACGATCAACAGGATGTCCAGCGGCAGCGGCAACGTCATGTCAGCGGCTCTTCACAACGATGGACTCGATCGCGTTGGCCACGTCCTCGCACTTGTCCGCGGCGGCCTCCAGTCGGCCGTAGATCTCCTTCCACCGCAGCACGTCGAGTACGTCGTGGCGGCCGCTGAACAGGTCGGCGGTGACGTTGCGGTTGATGGCGTCGGATTCGTTCTCGAGGCGGTTGATCTCGATCGTGAACGACATGAGGTTGTTCATGCGCTTCAGGTTGTCCACCGCCTGCTCGATCTGGCGCGTGCACTCCATGAGGATCGCAGCCATGCGCAGCGCCTCGGCCGTGGGATTGCGCACCTGGAACAGCAGCAGCCGCGAGCCGATGGCTTCGATCGCGTCAATGACGTCGTCCAGGTTGCTGGCGAGCGCATGGATGTCCTCGCGCTCGAGCGGGGTGATGAACGTGCGGTTCAGGCGCTCGAAGATCTCGTGCGTGACGAGGTCGGCGCGGTGCTCGAGGTCCTTGAGCTCCTTGGCCCGTTCCTCGAGCCGATCGAACGAATCCATCATCTGGTAGAGCATGTCGCTGCTCTCCCGCACCAGCGCGGCCTGCTTTCGGAACAGGACGAAGAAGTCCTCTTCGCGCGGGAACAACTGGAACATGCGGCCTCCTGGCGTGCGGGAACGGAACGCGGTATGAGCCCGGGACAGAGGCGCGGTAGCGATAGCACGCGGCCTCGATTCCGGCAATCCGCATCGATCCGGGAGCGCTCGGGAATGGCAGCGAGCCCTCGGGTGAGGGAGGCGCCGTCACTCCGGCCGGACGGGCCGGGCGAGCGCCAGCGACACGACGCGCTGCAGGAGCTGACGATACGAGAGCCCGGCGGCCAGCGCAGCGCTCGCGAACTCCTCCTTCTCGGCAATCTCCGGATTCGGGTTCGCCTCGAGCAGGAACAGCTCGCCCTGCGGCGTCAGGCGATAGTCCACGCGCGCGTAGCCATCCAGCTCGAGCATCCGGTAGACGCGGCGCGTCGTACGGTCGAGCGTGCGCGTCAGCGCCGTGTCCAGGTTCTCCGCGCGGTGTGCGTCGATCTGGTGCTTCTTTTGATACTCGAGACTGTGCTTCACCCGCTCCGTGGCGATGGGTTCGCCGGTTTCGGGCAGCTTGCCAAAATCCAGTTCCCACACCGGAAGCGTCCGCACGCGCTCGTTGCCGATCGCGGCCACGTAGAGTTCGCGCCCCTCGATGTACTCCTCGACGAGCGCGTCGGTGGCCACCGACTCGTGCACGAAACGCACGCGCTCGGCGAGGCGATCCTCGGAGTCCACCAGGCTTGCCTGCGAGATGCCGAGCGAGGATTCCTCGCTCGCGCTCTTCACGAACAGCGGGAAGCGAAGGCTCTTCGGTCGGCGGGTCTTGCGCCCGCGCGGCACCACGACGAACGCGGGAACGCGCACGCGATGGTAGGCCGCGATCTTCTTGGTGATGGCCTTGCTGCGCGCGAGCACGAGCCCGCGCGGGTTGCAGCCGGTGTACGGCAGCTTCAAGAGCTCGAGATAGCTCACGACGTGCGAGTCGAAGTCCGAGAGTCCGTGAAACTCCTCGAGCAGGTTGAAGACCACATCCGGGTGCCAATCGTCGGCCGCGACGCGGATCGGGTTCAGCTCGTCCTGCACTCCGAGTGCTCGCACCTCGTGGCCGATCCGACGCAGCGTGCTCACGACGTCGAATTCCGTCTTCCAGCGATGCACTTCCTCGGCGGGCTGACCTTTGAGCGTTTCGGGCGGCACCAGCGTGGGGTGCATGAGCACGAGGATGCGCAGCGGCTTCTTGAGCGGCCGGTTCACAGCGCCACCCAATTGCGGCGCGAGTAGTGGAAGTGCACGGTGCGCACGGTGAGCAGGAGCGCGAAGTCCACGCGCAGACGGCGGTCCTCGCGCGAAGCGCGCAGCTCGAGCGCGCGGCACCGCTCGATGACGTCGCCGAGCACGTGCTCGAGCGTGTACTGCGACTCGCCCGTGAAGCGCGACACCATGCGCCGCAACTCGGCGCGATGCCGGCGCAGGAACGCGTGCGCGGGCTCGCCGCGCCGCCCCGGCTCGGCGGCGAACAGTCGCTGCAGGTCGCGATCCGGGATGCTGGGCCGATCGCTGGCCTGGTGCGCCTGCTTCCGCGCGTAGTGCTCGCGCAGTGTGAGATTCAGCTGGGAGAGCGCCTCGACGCGGCGGCGGGTGCGGACGGGCGGCGTCGTGCCACGCAGCTCGCGCATCAGCTCGTCCACGTACTCGAGCTTGCGGAGTGCTGGCCAGCCCGCGTAGCGGCGGCGCCATTGCGAGCGGGGCGCCAGCCAGACCGCGAACGTCTCGGCGAAGTCCTCATGTGGGTGCGCCTGCGCGTAGTACTGTCGCAGGTGCTGAACGTGCCGTTGGCTCGCGGGATTCGGGCGGTAGATCGTGGGGTAAGGACGTGTGGGGTCGCCGAATGTGCGGCGCCAGCCGTCGCGTCGCTGGAGCCGCCACGCGTGCTGCACGGCGTGACCCGCCTCGTGGCGCAGGATCATGAGACATTCCTCGTGCGAGCCGCCCTCGGCCTCGATCATCATCGTGCGCTCGAGTCGCAGCAGGCGCGGGTGGACCAGGTAGAACGGCACCGCGATCCCGGGCACGCCGTCCGGCGAGAACCATTCCGTGCTCGCCCAAACGTGCGGGCGTGATCGCAACCCCCGCTGCTCTAGCTCGCCCCAGACCTCGTGAACGAGCGGCTCCAGCGCGCTGCCTTCGACCTGCACGTCGAAGTCGCGGAATCGCAGGTCGAGCAGGCGCTCGTCACCGAGCGAGGCCCAGCGGCGGGCGGGGCGAGCGGATCGCGGCAATCGGGCTCCCGGGGAACGGTTGACGCGCTCGCGCGGACGACGCGAACATGCGCGGCCCTCACGAGAGACCCTGCCGAACCGCGAACGACGTGGTCCACCGTGCACGGGCGCGCATCCTACTCAAGGAACGAGCGATGACGAAACGCCGCCACACCGCGCCGCGCGCCTCACGACGCCCCGATCGGCACGCCCTCTACGAGGTGGCGGTGCAGGG
>JAHFBW010000299.1 GCA_023249845.1 Candidatus Eiseniibacteriota bacterium | reverse complement strand
GCGCGCCGCGGAGCGCGCCGCGAGCGTCGGCCGCGCCACCCAGGTTCTCGGCGACGATGACGTGCGCGATCCCGAGCGCCACGGCGAACTCGCTGCCGGGCTTCGCCGCCACCCACTCGTCGGCGTTGGCTCCGGTCGAGGACAGGCGCGGCTCCACGGTGACGAAGTGCCCACCGCCGTCGTCGCGCTGCGCGCGCATCGCGGCGAAGCCGCGCGCCTGCGTGACCGGTGACGCGAACGTCTCCAGGAAGTCGGCGCCGAACGCGATCACGCAGCGCGCCGCGCCCACGTCGTAGCACGGCACAGCGTCCAGCCCATAGGTGGCGCGATTCGCGGCACGGACGTTCTCGTAGCCGAACGGCTCCCACATCACGTGCCGCCCGCCCGTGGCCTTCGCGAACTCGCGACCGAGCGCTCTCATGGTGCCGGTCTCGAGGCCGGTCAGGAGCAGCGTGCGGCCCTTGGCCGCCGCGAGCTTGCCGCCCACCAGTGCCAATGCTTCGTCCCAGGTCACGGCCTTCCACGCCGCCCCGTCCTTGACGAGCGGTGTCTTCACGCGATCGGGGTCGTAGAGGCCCTGGAGCCCGGCCTGCCCGCGGGCGCACAGTCCGCCCTGGCCCAGCGGATGCGCGGGGTTGCCCTCGAGTTTGATGGCGCGTCCCTCGCGCGTGCGCGCGATCAGGCCGCAGCCGGCGGGGCACTCGCGGCAGGTGCTGGCATAGAAATACGGCACGCCCGGGAGGATTTCCTCGGGCGCGACCAGGTACGGGATCAGCTTCTCGGCGGGGGGCTTCGCGCAGCCGGCCGCGGCGCCGGCCACGCCAACGCCCACCAGTTTCAGGAAGTCTCGACGATGCAGGACCACCGAGTCGGACATGGCGCCCCTAGTGGTGACAGACCAGGCAATCCATCGTTGCCGGGAAGTTGGGGTTGTCGAGATTCTGGCGGTGGCACGAGACACACCAGCCCATTTTGAGCGAGCTGTACTGGTAGACGCGGTCCATGTCCTGGACCGGCCCGTGGCACTGCTGGCATTGGAGCCCGGCGCGCACGTGACGCTTGTGGTTGAACTTCACGTGGTCGGGCAGCTGGTGCACCTTCACCCACGGCACCTGCTCACCGCGGTCCCAGTAGCTGGTGAGCTTCACGATCTCCGGCTTGTCGGTGAGCACGAACTTGTGGCAGCCCATGCAGGTGCTCACGGCGGGGATGTTCGCCCACTGCGAGTTGGCCGCGCCGTAGTGGCAGTACTTGCAGTCCATCTGGCGTGTGCCGGCGTGCAGCTTGTGGCTGAACGCGATGGGTTGCACCGGCCCCTGGGTGGCGCCCAGTCGCACGTTGAACGACTGCGACAGCGCCGCGCTGGCCGTGACGATGGCTGCGAGGACGATGACAGCGGCGAGGAGCTTGGTCATGGTCGCGGGGCAACCTATCGGTGCATCAGCGGCATGTCAACTTGATTGTGAACGAAGTTGCGAGCCAGCTGCGAACATGAATCCGGCCAAACGACTGAACATTTCTGTGACAGCCGTTCCGAGGCTCGGACCTCACCAGCGCGGAGCGTCCACGAGCTTCAACCACTGGCCCTTCATGACGGTCTCGTCGAGTTCGACGCCGTTGAGCACCGCCATCTCCTCGACCGGGATGAGTCCGCTGCCGAGCGAGGGATAGAGCGCGCGCAGATCACCTTGGCTAGCCGCGCCCTGGATGCGCAAACGCACCGGCTGGATCATGCCGCGCCGTGGATCGGTGAGCTGCCGCATGGAACGGATGGCGGCGAACACCTGGCGCTCCGCCGCGTCGCCGGGCGTGGTGCCACGACCGAGCACCTGCAGCATGACGTCCGGCGAGACGCGCACGAATCCCGCCGCCAGGAGCCCCTGTCCGCCCTGGCCATCGGAGACGGTGAGCGTCCCCACCCAGGCCGGCCACGGACCGAGCGTCTCGGGTGCGCCGCGCGACCCCAGCACCCGGCCCTCGGTCGTGAGTCCCACGAGATAGTCGCCCGGCGTCTTGCCGGTTGAGTTGCGAGCGATCGTGAGCTGCAGCACGCCGGACTCATCTTGCGCCTGGCCGGTGAGGGCCGTGTGCGAATGCGCCGTGTGCCAGCCGGCAGGGAACGCCATCTCGAGCCCGAGTACGGGATGATAGAAGCGATTGCCCTCGAACCAACCGTAGCGCGGATTCTCGCCATAGACGAGATTCCGCAGCCGGTCGAGATACGCGCGCTGCCGCACCATGAGGTTCGTCCTTCCGGCGGCGGCCTTCGCCGCGAGGCCGGCTGTGCGCTCGGCGCGTGCGCCGGGATCGGGGTGCGTCGAGAAATAGACAGGTAGCGACTGCCCGGCGCGCGCCGCGATGCGCTGCAGCGTGCGGTAGGTGCCGGGGATCTCGCGCGGGTCGTAGCCCGAGCCGCTCGAGTAGCGCACGCCGAGTTCGTCTGCCTGTGACTCGTCGTCGCGCGAGTACTTGAGCATCAGGAGCCCGAGCGCCTGCTCGGCGGTGGCCCCGTAGCGGCGAAACGTCGGCGACACGGCGGAGGCCAAGCCCAGCCCCAGACCCGCGAGCTGTTGCTGAGTGATCTGCTTGGCGGAATGGCGAGCGGTGACATGCCCGATCTCGTGCCCGAGCACGCCCGCGAGCTGTGCTTCGCTCTGCATGTGCGCGAGCAGGCCGCGGGTCACATAGATGTAGCCGCCCGGCATGGCGAACGCGTTTACCACCGGGTCGTCGAGCACGGTGAACTTCCACGGCAGGTCGGGGAGCTCTGAGGCGTGCGCGACGCGGCGCCCGACGCTGTCCACGTAAGCCGAGAGCGCGGCGTCGTCGTACTCACCGTACTCCGCGACGGCGGCCGCGTATCCCTCGCGGCCGATCGCCGCTTCCTGGGCCGTCGTGACCAGCGTGAACTCGTGCTTGCCGGTGGCAGGGTTGACCGCGCAGCCGCCCGCGGCGAAGCCGGCCAGTGCGAGCAGTGCGAGCGCGGCGAGACGGCGGATGGCGGGGCTCATCGGAAGTCCTCCCGTGAGATTCGCACGCCTCCGGCCACCTTGGGCCATGAGGCGAGTGCCACTACTAATAGCGCGGCACCGACTTGTCCACCTCGCGCGACCACTCGTCAATGCCACCGCTCAGATTGAGCAGGCGCGTGAAGCCGCGCTCGCGCAGGAGCTCGAGCGCGCGCATGCTGCGCAAGCCCCTGTGGCAGGCCAGCACGATCGTGCGGTCCTTCGGCAGCTCGTGCGCGCGCACCGGGACCTGGCCGAGCGGCAGGTGCAGCGCGCCGGGAAGCCGCGCGATCGCCAGCTCGTGCGGCTCGCGCACGTCCACGAGCAGCACGTTCTCGCCGCGCGCGAGCAGGTCCGCCAGCTCGCGTGCCGAGATCCCGACCGACTGCGAACCGGCCGGCTTCGTGCCGCAGAGCTCGTCGTAGTCCACCAGTTCGCGGATGCTCGGCCGCTCGCCGCACAGCGGGCACGCCGGGTCCTTGCGCAGACGCAGCTCGCGGAAGCTCATCTCGAGCGCGTCGTAGAGCAGCAGCCGGCCCACGAGAGTCTCGCCTGCGCCGAGCAGCAGCTTGATCGTCTCCGTGGCCTGGATGCAGCCGATCACCCCCGGCAGCACACCCAGCACGCCCGCCTCAGCGCAGCTCGGCACCACGCCCGGTGGCGGCGGCTGCGGGAACACGCAGCGGTAGCAGGGTCCGCGCGTGGCGTCGAACACGCTCGCTTGGCCCTCGAAGCGCAGGATGCTGCCGTACACGTTCGGCTTCCCGGCCAGCACGCACGCGTCGTTCACGAGGTAGCGCGTCGCGAAGTTGTCGGTGCCGTCGGCCACGACGTCGTAGCGCCGGATCAGCTCCAGCGCGTTCGTGCGGTCCAGCCGCAGCTCGTGCAGTTCGAGCGTGACGAGCGGGTTCAAGTCCGCGAGTCGGTGGCCGAGCGACTCCAGCTTGGGATGGCCGACTGCGCCGGTGCCGTGAGCGACCTGGCGCTGCAGGTTAGACTCGTCCACGTGGTCGAAGTCCACGATGCCGAGCGTGCCCACGCCGGCCGCGGCCAGGTAGAGCGCGAGCGGCGAACCGAGCCCACCAGCGCCCACGAGGAGCACGCGACCTGCCTTCAAGCGTGACTGTCCGGCCTCGCCCACCTCGGGCAGCGTCAGGTGGCGGCCGTAGCGGCGAAGTTCGGCGACGGTCAGCGCTTCGCTGCTGGCGGGGCTGAGTCTCACGGAGGCTCCAATGGGGTGCTCGAGCTCGGGGTGGTCGAAACCGAACGGTAGGCTCGTCCGGCGCACGCAGCAAGCCGTGGGTTGTGCACGGGAGATTGCAGATGGAGC
>JAHFBW010000298.1 GCA_023249845.1 Candidatus Eiseniibacteriota bacterium | reverse complement strand
CATGGATGGCTACCAGGCCGTGTCCATGGCCGAGGCGGCGCCGCGCGGTGACCTGTTCATCACCGTGACCGGCAACAAGTCGGTGCTGCGGCGCGAGCACTTCGCCGCCATGAAAGACGGCGCGATCGTCGCGAACTCAGGGCACTTCAACGTCGAAATCGACATCCCGGCGCTCGAGCGCATGTCCGTAAGTCGGCGCGTCGCGCGGCCGTTCGTCGAGGAGTTCCGCCTCAAGGTCGGCAAGCGGCTGTACCTGCTCGGTGAGGGGCGGCTCATCAACCTCGCCGCGGCCGAGGGTCATCCCGCGATGGTGATGGACATGTCGTTCGCGAACCAGGCGCTCAGCGTCGAGTACCTGGTGAAGAAGGCGAGCAAGCTGCAGAAGAGCGTCTATGTCGTGCCGCAGGACATCGACCGCGAGGTCGCGCGACTGAAGCTCAAGAGCATGGGCACCACGATCGACACGCTCACGCCGGAGCAGGTGAAGTACATGGCGACGTGGAGCGAGGGCACGTAGCGGCCCTCGTTCCGCCACACGTTCAGGCCTTCTTCCTCCGATCCGCGTACTGATGCCGCAGCAGCAGCGCCTGGCCGTAATGCCCGGCCTGGTGCTCGAGCATGTGGTACAGGATCCAGCGGATGTTCTGGCGCACGCGCTGGCCGTTGCGGCGTGTGCGGGTAATGACGCGGTCAAGGTCGGCGCGCGTGAATCGTGCGGTCCGCCGGCGTGAGTACGCCCGGGCCCGGCGCAGAACGTTCGTGTACCACGCTAACGTCCGCCCGCGCAGCGCGGCAGGCGCCGCGCCCGCGGGCGGCATCGGCATGCCGTCGTCGTCCACGTTCACGCCGAGCGCGCGTCGCAGCGCTGCGGGCGAGTAGCGCTCCTCCGCAACCAGCGTCCAGAACGTCTCCACGATGGCGATGTGGAGCAGCAGCATGCCGATGGTGCTGTGACCGCGCTTCGACTGCCAGGCCAGCGCCGCCGGCGTGGCGCCACGCAGGTCCTCCAGCATGCGGCCGGAGAGCTCGTCCATCTGGGCGAAGAACGAAGCAACTTCGGACGCGCGGCGGCCGCGCGGGAGCACGATCCGGTTCGTCACGACCTTCATAGCGGCTTCCTTGGAGAGGGTGGCGTTCGCCCTGCTGCCGTTCGGCGAGCAGGGGACCGGTCGCGCGCGCCGGGAGGTTGAGCGAGCCCGGCGCGTGGCCGATACTCCCTGATGAGGGAAGTGCGAGCGGGCAGGTTATGCCGTCCGCTGGCAACGGCGTCAAGCGATGTCCACCGGGTCCCTTAGCCCGAGAGCGGACGATGGGTGCATCCAGGGAGGGACTGCGTGAGCGTTGGCGATCGTGCAGCCCATCCCGAACCAGATCCGCCCCCGCCGCCAGGTCCGGTCGTGGTGCCCACGGGAACTCCCGAACCGCCCATCGGCGCCGCGAACTTCCGGTTCCCCGAAGGATTCCTGTGGGGTGCTTCCACATCCGCGCACCAGGTCGAGGGCAACAACGTCCACAACGATTGGTGGGCGTGGGAACAGGCCGGTCGCGTCGCGACGCCAAGCGGCCTCGCCAGCGATCACTGGAACCGCTACCGCCCGGATTTCGACTTGGCGCAATCACTCGCCCACAACGCGCACCGCTTCTCGCTGGAGTGGAGCCGGATCGAACCCGAGGAGGGGCGCTGGGACGACGCGGCGCTGGACCACTACCGCGACGTGCTCGTCGCGCTTCACGAGCGGGGCATGGAGCCCGTCATCACGCTGTTCCATTACACCCTGCCGCAATGGATGGCGGCGAAGGGCGGCTGGGAGAACCCCGCTATCGAGTCGGCGATGGGCCGTTATGTCGAAAAGGTCATGGAGACGCTCGGGCCGCACGCACGCTGGTGGATCACCATCAACGAGCCCGTCGTGCAGGTGTTCAAGGGCTGGCTGCTCGGACAGTGGCCACCCGGCCGCGTTCGCGCGTGGACGCTGGCGCTCAAGGTGCTCCGACACATGCTGCGAGCGCATGTGCGCGCCTACCATGCCATTCACACGCACCGCCGCGATGCCATGGTGAGCATCGCCAAGCACGCGCTCTCGCTCTCGCCCGACGATCCGACGCGGCGGCTCGACCGCTGGTCCGTGCGTGTACGTGGTTACCTGTTCAATCACCTGTTTCTCGAAGCGCTGCACACCGGCGTGCTGCGCGTACCCGGGCTGTTCTGGGAACGGCTGCCGATCGCGCGCACACTCGACTTCGTCGGCGTCAACTACTACACGCGCGACTTCGTGCGGAACTCGGGCTACAACCTGCCGGGACTGGTCGGCGAGTTCGCACACCGTGATCACCGCCAGCAGCGCGGCAAGCTGAACGACCTGGGCTGGGAGGTGTATCCGGAGGGGCTCGCCCAGTTCCTGCGCGAATACTCCCGCTACAAGCTCCCCATCCTGATCACCGAGAACGGCATTCCAACGCGGCACGACGACGACCGCTGGGTGTTCCTGTTCATGCACTTGTGGCAGGTGGCGCGCGCCATCGCCGACGGCGTGAACGTCGTGGGCTATCTGCACTGGTCGCTGCTCGACAATTTCGAGTGGGCCGACGGCTACGGCGGGCGCTTCGGCCTGATCGAGGTGGACTTCGCCTCTCAGGAGCGCCGCATCCGCCCGAGCGCGTGGCGTTACGCGCAGATCATCCGCCGCAACGAACTGTGAGCGGCCGCCCCACGGGGGAGCGGCCGCTCGGAAGCACTGTTCGGGCAGTCGGCGCGGGACGCTACTGCAACACAGTCACCCGGCGCGTCGCCTTGGCGTCGCCCTGGTGCGCGCTCAGTACGTAGAGACCGGGAGCCAGACCTGCGGTGCGAAACGTGCGCTCGATCAAACCGTGCGTCGCACCGTGGAACTCCGTGCGGACGCGGCGGCCCTGCATGTCGTAGAGCTCGACCAAGCCGTCGCCCTCGCCCGGCCATTCGACGGTGAGAGATGCTTCGCCATGGACGGGATTGCGCGACAGCGCCAGGTGCGGCTGGTTCCGGGCCGCGAGGCCGGGGGCCACGCCGGCCGTGCTGTTCGGGTAGACGCTCAGGCGCACGCCCGCGTCGAGCACGTTCACCTGCGGGATGGTGAGCACGGCGTCCTGGTCGGGCGTGGCCATGCCGCTCTGGAGCAGCACGTTGTCTGCGAGCCGCCGGACCTCATAGCGATAGTTCACCTGCTGCGCCACGATGAAGCGTTGGAGCCGCCGCGGCGTCACGTCGACGGTCGCCGAGGGCGGGGCGCCGATGATGCCATCGCGCGTGATCATCGCGCGGGTGCGAAGCGTCACGTCCCAGCGCAGCCATTCCTCGGCTAGCGTGTTTTCGTCCCAGTCGAGGTAGCCGTTGATGCTGCCGATCGGGTCGGCCGTCGCGGGATCGCCGGTACCGTAGTTGCCGTTGTGCGAGGCGTGGCTGAACGCGGGATAGCTGCGGTCCGAGCGGAACTTATAGAGCTGCTGTGTACCCATCATGGGCGCCCACTCGGTCTGTTCCTGCGGCGTGAAATGGTCACGCTCGTCCCAGAACCAGGCACCCCCCGCGTCCTGGGCTTCCATGGCCTGGAAGTACGCCACCTTCTCCTCCCAGCCCACGCTGGTGTCGTTCAAGCCGCAGAAACCCACGATTGGCGCGGCACCACGATGCCGATGGATGCGCGCCTGCTCGCGGCCGTCCATCCATTCAAACACGCGCAGGCCGACGGTCGTGGGCAGGTCCAATTCCGGCGAGCCCCACATGCGGTCAAGCGACTCGCGCAGGCCGACGTTCACGTCTGGACGGTGGCCGAGGCAGAGCTTGGGCACCACAGCGAGCGTGCCGGCGATACGATCCGGGTGGTGCCAGCCGAGAAAGAATGCGAACGAGCCACCCATCGAGACGCCCATGGCGTAGACGCGGTTCGGATCGTGCGGCATCTCGCGGTCCGCCCAGTCCAGCAGGTAGAGCACGCGCTCCTCGGTGAAGTCACTGACCAGGCCACCCTCGGTGCGCGGGAAGTTGTACGGCTGGTCGAGGTCGTAGTTCACCTCGTAGCCGAAATAGAATGACGAGTAATCTCCGGTCGGGATGTAGTCGTCGATGCTCAGCACCCATTCGCCCGGCATCCCGGTGCCGATGAGCGAGTTGAAGAAGTTGCCGCCACGGCCGTGACCGTGTAGCACGAGCGCGCCGCCTGGGGCACCGCGGATGACACCGACGTGATACGGGCGGCCGGCGACATTGCACATGGCGGGGAAGACAGGCGTGCTCGCATTGGACGTCCACAGCACGTAATCCTCGCCGGCGGGATGCGCGAGCGTGCGCTGCCAGACCGGCTTCGGTCGCAG
>JAHFBW010000297.1:464-4347 GCA_023249845.1 Candidatus Eiseniibacteriota bacterium | reverse complement strand
GACGGCACGGGCGCGCGCGCGTTCGTGAACGGCTTCATGTTCGGCGACCAGCGCCAGCATTTCCACCTGCACACGCTGCAGCGGCATCTCCAGCCGCACACGACCAGCGACCTGCTGATCAAGTGCTGCCTGAAAGACCGCGCGCGCAGCGTGTACCAGGGCTTGATCCAGGTCGCCGAGAAGGCCCAGCGCACCGACGCCTACCAGGCGAACCGTAACCTGCTGCTCTCCGACCAGGCGCGCGCCGACAGCATCCCCGGCTTGGAGATCCTGGCGAACGACGTGCGCTGCACGCACGGCGCCACGCTCGGGTTCCTCGATCCGGATCACCTCTACTACCTCATGGCGCGCGGCCTGCCGCGGCTCGAGGCGCAACGGCTCATCGTGGAGGCGTTCTTCGAGCCCGTGATCGAGCGCATCCCGCTCGAGACCGTGCGCGAGCGACTTCGCGGCGAGATCGAGCGTAAGATCGACTGATGCTTCGACTCAGGCTGTCCCCCACGGGCGCGTCCGGCGGCACGGGCGCGCCCGTCGTGGCTTCGGGCGGCCCCGCGCCGCGAGGCAAGGACGCCACCAACGGCACATCTGGCTTCGACCCACGCCGCGTGAAGGCGGACTTCCCGATCTTTGCGACTCCGCGCCCGAAACCGCTCATCTACTTGGACAGCGCGGCCACGTCGCAGAAGCCGCAAGTCGTGCTGGACGCGATGAGCCGCTACTACACGACGTGCAACGCGAACATCCATCGCGGCGTCTACGGCATCGCCGAGGAGGCCACGGCGCTTTACGAGGACGCGCGCCGGCGGTTCGCGGCGTTCGTGAACGCAAGCCCGCGCGAGATCGTGTTCACGCGTAACTCGACCGAGGCGCTGAACCTGGTAGCGCGCGCGTGGGGCGGCTGGGCGCTTCGCGCCGGCGACGCGATCCTGCTGACCCCCATGGAGCACCACTCGAACCTGGTGCCGTGGCACATGCTCGCAGCCGAGAAGCAGCTGGAGCTGCGTTTCATCCCGCTCACCGACTCGGGCGAGCTGGACCTGGAGGCACTTCCGAAGCGGCTCGCCGACGGCCGGGTGAAGCTGGTGTCGTTCGTCCATGTCTCGAACGTGCTCGGCACCGTGAACCCGGTCACAGAGATCGCGCGGGTCGCCAAGCAGCACGGCGCTACGGTCGTGGTGGACGCGTCGCAGAGTGCCGCGCACATGAAGCTGGACGTCCGGGCGCTGGGTGCTGACTTCGTGGCGTGCACGTCGCACAAGATGCTCGGCCCCACCGGCATCGGCGTGCTGTGGGGGAGGCGCGAGCTGCTCGAGGCGATGCCGCCGTTCCTGGGCGGCGGCGAGATGATCCGGACCGTGTCCCTCACCGAGTCCACTTGGAACGAGCTGCCGTGGAAGTTCGAGGCGGGCACGATGTGCATCGCCGAGGCCGTGGGTCTCGCCGCCGCCGTTAACTATCTAGAGTCCCTCGGCATGGAGCACGTGTTCGCGCACGACCGTGCCCTCGCCGCCACCTGCATGGCGCGTCTCGCCGAGGTGCCAGGTGTTCGCCTGTTGGGCCCGCCGGCCGACCGGCGCGGCGGCGTGGTGGCGTTCACCGTGGCGGGCGTGCATCCTCACGACGTGGCGACGGTGCTGGACCGCGACGGCGTCTGCGTGCGGGCCGGACACCACTGTGCCATGCCGCTCCACGAGCACCTCGGCGTGCCCGCGAGCGTGCGCGCATCGTTCCACTGCTACTCGCTGCCCGAGGACGTGGACACGCTCGTCACGGGACTTCATCAGGTGACGAAACTGTTCGCGCGCTGATCGCGAGCCTGCCGGAGAGAATCTTCTACATCGCGAACCCGGGCCGCAGGCGCGCAAAGGCTCACCCCAAAGGCTCACCCCAGAGACTCACCGCCAGGCTCACATGGACTCGCTCTTCCGCGACCACATCCTCGACCACTACCGCCACCCGCGCTGCCACGGCACGCTCGAGCGTCCCGACGCGCGCGTCGAGGACGCCAATCCGCTGTGCGGCGACCGGCTGCGCATGGACTTCCGCTTCGCGGACGGCCGCGTGGCAGAGGTGCGCTTCAGCGGCAGCGGCTGCTCGATCAGCCAGGCGTCGGCGTCGCTTCTGTGCGAGGCCATCGAGGGCAAGCCGCTCGCGGACGTGAAAGCGCTCACGCGCCAGGACGTCCTGGATCTCTTGGGGCTGGACGAGTTGGGCCCGGTGCGCAGCAAGTGTGCGATGCTGGCGTTGAAGACCGTGAAGGCCGCCGCATACGGGGTGGCGACGTGGACCGGCGACGAGGAGGAAGCGGAATGAGCACCACCGCCCGGTGGGTGACCGTGGCACACGCCAGCGAGATCGCGCAGGGGAACTCGCGCATCATACGGCTCGACGACCAGGCCATCGCCGTGTTCCACTTAGACGACGGCTGGTACGCGATCGAAGACCTTTGCACGCACGACGGCGGTCCCGTGGCAGAGGGTCGGCTCGAGGGAAGCATCATCGAATGTCCGCGCCACGGCGCGACGTTCGACGTAAAGACCGGCGCGGCGCTGACGTTTCCCGCGGTGTCCCCGGTTGCCACCTACGCCGTGCGCGTGGTGGGAGACGACGTACAAGTGGAGTGGTCATGAACGACGACAAGGGGATCAATCCCCACACCGGTCAGCCGGTGCCGCCCGAAGCCGGACCCCCGGCGTCCGCCACCGGCACACCTGGCGCCGCCGCCGTGAGCGCCAGCGCCGCGCCCGCCGCCAAGCAGTCTGGTCCGCCGCAGCTCTCGGGCATGCCCTCGGCGCAGGAACTCGCGGTGCGCTCGGTGCTCGAGACCGTCATGGATCCCGAGCTGGGATTGAGCGTCATCGACCTGGGCCTGATTCGCGAGGTGCTCTTCCTCGAGGGCAAGACACTCGTGCGGATGATGCTCACGACGCCGTTCTGCCCCTACGCCCCGCAGATGATGGCCGACGTGAAGCAGGCCACCGAGAGTGCCGTGCCGCAGTCCGCCGAGGTGGAGATCCTGCCCGACCCGTGGAGCCCGGACATGATGCCGGACCCGGGGCTGTTGGGGTTCAGCTACTGACGTCCACGCACCGAAGGGAGGTTCTCATGCGCACACTCTCCCTGGTTCGCAGCGTGAGCTTGGCCGCAATGCTTCTTCTGCTGCAGGCCGCGAGCGGCCGCGCGCAGGGATGTGTTCCGCCGCTCGGCTGCCCGTCGCCGGCGAACAGCACCGTCCCCCGAATCATCGCGCTCATGGGCCATGACGGGAGCGGCAACACCGACCCGCACGGGGAGTTTCAAGTCGTGTTCCGCGACCTCGCGAACAACCCGATGCCGAACGCCGTGATCCGCGTGGAGTTGACGGTATTCGACGTCGTGCTGTGCGCGGACCAGCAGGCCGAGCTCACAGGCCACGGCCCCAGCTACGTCGAAGGGCTCACCAACCAGGCCGGAGTGTTCACCGTGAGGTTGCGCGGCGCGGGAGCGGGGGTCGCACAGCAGATCCCCAGCGGACCTCGGGGGGGCAAGATCTTCGGCAACGGCCAGCTTCTGGCAACCGTCGAGGTCGTGGCCTACGACCTCGACGGCACCGGCGGCGTGGGTGCGAACGATCTGTCGCTGTGGCTCGAGGACTTCGGGCTGGGCCAGGACTTCCTGCGCGAGGACTACGACGGCAACGGCAACATGGGCGCGAACGATCTGTCGTTCTGGCTCACGTTGTTCGGCGACGGGGCGTCTGCGGCAAGCTGCTCGCCGTAGATCGGCAACCACGGCGCGGCCACTCCCAGTTGATGGTGGCCGCTGTGAAGACCCCGCGCGGAATCGAGTTACCGCGCGATCAGCGGACGAGCACGGCCTGGCGAGTGCCGAGCCGCCCGCCGTT
>JAHFBW010000297.1:0-454 GCA_023249845.1 Candidatus Eiseniibacteriota bacterium | reverse complement strand
GCGAGGCGCGACAGGCTCCCAATCCCGCTCATAGAGACCAGGCCCCATGCGGCCCAGCGCCTGCTCGGCGACGCGCCGGCCCGTCACGTCGCGCAACTCCATCGCGACGTCTGCATCGTGCTCCAACTGAAACGTCACGTGAAGCGGCGCGCCCAGCAGGGCCGGGTTCGGCGAGACGGGTAGCATGGCGACGTGTGCGCCTGGCTCCGGCGTCACACCCGCGAACGGCGTGCGGCGCGTCATGCTCACGGCGTACGGCGCGCACGTGACGGCCGGATAGCGCCACGCCACATCCACGACGCCGGTTTGGCTCGAGGCGAGCGCGCGCGGGCCACTTGCGACGTCATACTGGCTGGGCAACGCAAGGTTGCTGAACGCCTGGAAGGGTCCCGTTCCAGCGCCGCCCTCGCGACGAAAGAGGATGATCGAGGTGGTCGCTACGTAGAAGCAGTTC
>JAHFBW010000296.1 GCA_023249845.1 Candidatus Eiseniibacteriota bacterium | reverse complement strand
CGCGATCGGCGTTGCCGGTGACCTCGCCATTCAAGTATTCGGGCGCGATTCCCAGGTAGGCGAGATGCGTCTCCTCGGGGCCGCCGTAGAGGTTCACGCGAAACGACTGGTTGCCGATCAAGCGCCGCGCCGCGAGCGTGTAGGACCAGAGTTTCGCCCAGGACAGCTCTCGATACCCATCACTCTCGATGCGGGCATAGCGACCGTAGATGTTCCAGCCGCCCGTGACCGGGCCCGAGTCGCCCTCCAGCACCAGCCGCCGTGTGCCGAAGGAGCCCGCGCCGCTCGTCACCGTGGCGTGTGGCGCGTCGCCGAACGGCGACGTCTCCACGTTCACGCTGCCGGCCAGCGCTGCCGCGCCGTAGAGTGCGGACCCCACGCCGCGCTGGATCTGCAGCTCAGACGTGGACGAGAGCAGGTCCGGATGGTCGATCCAGTACACCTCGTGCGATTCGGGATCGTTCAGCGGCACGCCGTTCACGAGCACGCTGATGCGTCGCTGCGGGAACCCGCGCAGCGTGAGGTACGAGTAGCCCACGCCGTTGCCGGCGTCGGAGTAGGCGTACGCGCCCGGCTGCGTGGCGAGCGCCATGGGCGTGTCCTGGCCCCAGTCGAGCCCGCGGATCGCGTCGCGCCGCAAGCGTGTCACGGCCACGGTCGGGCGCTCGCCCGCGCGCGACGTGCTCACCTCGATCACCGGCATCGGGACGACGTGCCCGAGCGTGTCGGGGCTGGCGGGCTCATCGGCCCGCGCGGCAACAGCGCACGCGAGCAGCGCGAGCGCGAAGGGGAACCCACGGTGCAACTTCATGTCACTCTCTCCTCTCGAATGAAACGCGTCGTCGCCCAAGCGATGAGCGAAGTGAGCAGCCCTGCATAAATCGGTTCGACTCCCAACGGATACACGCCGCGTGCCGCCGGCGCGCTCTTCCACAACACCCAGCCGAGCGTCACGCCGCCCGGCAGCAACATCATCGTGAGTGCCCCGCGCGGGCCCGGGAGGCCGCGCCGCGCCATCGCCAGCAGCACGGGCAGGAGCAGCACCGGCGTCACCACAGAGCCCAGGTCGTGCCACAGCGCCACCACGCTCGGGCGTGCCAGCGCCAGCGCCGTGGCCCACGCGGTGGCGAGCCACAGGCCCCAGCGCGACCACACCGGGATACGCGCGGGATCACCACGTCGCAGGCGCCAGATCAGGTCGCGGCCCACGGTGGTGGCGGCGATGAATGCGTACGAATCGATCGTGCTCATGACCGTGGCGATCATGCCCAGATAGAAGAGCCCCAGTGCCACCGGGGGCAGCGTCATGTTGGCGAGCCGCGGGAACGCGTACACCGGGTCGGCGAGGTTCGGAAGCAGGGCGCGCGCGTACAGGCCGCACGCGGTGGTCATGAAGTCGAACACGATCCAGAACACGATCGACCACAACACGCCGTGGCGCGCCACGCGCGGATCGCGCGCGGCGTAGGCGCGCTGCCAGAACGCCGGGTCCACCATGGTGCCAAGCGCGATGACGTACCACACCACCACCGCGGCGGCGCCGTTGCCGCCGTGCCACACGAAGTGCGATGCGGGCACGCGCGGCACCAGGAACCCGACGCCGCCGTGGCGCATGAACAGGAATACCAGCAGCACGATGAAACCGCCGTACATGAGCACGAACTGCACCTGGTCGGTGAGGATGACCGTGCGCAGGCCCCCGCGGTCGACGTAGAACACGCTCATCACCGCGGCCGCGATCACCCACGGCAGCGCCGGCCCGCCGAACATCGCGGCGAACAGCGTGCCGAGCGTGAGCACGTACGCCGCGGGCGCGGCCTGCACGAATACCGCCACAGCCCCGACGAGTGCCGCGCCACGGCCGTAGCTCCGCTCGAGCAGGTCGGGCAGCGTGAGCAGCTCGGCCTCGCGCGCGCGCCGCGCGAGGAACCCGGCGAACAGCGCGGCGCCGAGGTAGTAGGGCACGCCGAACACCAGCCAGTTGGCGACGCCGTAGCGCCACGTGTATTCGCCCACGCCGAGGATGCCGCCGTACCAGGTGGTGACCAGCGTCGCGACGAACGCGGGCAGCGTCACGCGCCGGCCGGCGACGAGGTAGTCCTCGACCGAGGGGCGGGTACCCCACGAGCGCGCCCACACGAATGCGAGCGACAGGAAATAGACGGCGATGAGCGTCCAGTCGAAGACGCTGTGCGTGAACATCGGCGCGACGCCTTCCGGACGGCGGCCGCGCGGGAAGCACTCTGGCTGGCCGGAGGCCGGAAAGGCTCCAAGCGGCCGGAAAGGCTCCAACACGCCATCGCCGTCCACGAAGGGGACGGCGGGGAAGAGCACTCACTCAAAGAGCCGGTGTCTTCGCCGTTTCCCTACGCTGGTATCAACCAGTTCAGGTTCGACGGGTGTGTTCTCAGGCGCACGGCGATTCCGCGAGCCACCCCGAACGGACCTAGGGAATATGCGGCGCCGGACCGTGCGGCGCAAGCGGCAGAGGGAGCGCGCCGGTGGCGTGGGCGCGCCCGACGCGTTTCGCTCGCGGGTGCGGCCGCACCGAGCGGTGCACGGGGGTCGGCCGTCGCGGGGCGCTTGCGACGCGCACCGCCTTGATCAGTCCGACCAGCCCGTCGGGCGGATCGTAGGTCGTCCAGCTATGCACCCGCCGGATGCGCGAGCCCGACCACTTGAAGAGCAGGATGCCCACGCTGTAGCCGCGCCCTCCCCGCTCGTAGGCAACGAGCGCGGCGTCGGGTGCAAGCCCCGCGATGACGAACCGGCGCATGGGAAGCCCCGGCTCGACGACGTCGGTGGTGTTGAATCGCGCGCCCCGCTCGGCGATCCCGTCCGCGCCCGCGCGCTTGGCTCCGATTGAGTCCTGGATCGCCGGAGGGAGCAGCGCGAGCGAACCGACCTCGACGAACTCGCTCCCGTCGAACGCCACCGCGGGCGACGGGCGTGGCCCGCACGCCGCCGACAGCGCCAAGAGCAAGCACAGGGCTGTCGCCGCAGGGAGACCACGTCGTCTGCTGGGGCTCGGTCGCGTCGTCGGGCTCAATGGGGCGTCGGGTAGAGAAGCCGCACGACCACCGCCATCACCGGCGCGGCCAGCGCCGGGAACATTTGCCAGGCGGCGATGAGCCCGACGAACGACAACCCCGGCGCGGCGATGGCCGCGCGCAGCGAGCGGGCGGCCCTCCGAGGCAGTGCCAGCGTGAGCACCGAGGCGCCGTCGAGCGGTGGCAGCGGCAGCAGGTTGAACACGAACAGCAGCACGTTGAGCGCGAGCAGCACCGACAGCGCCTCGGCGAGGAAGTCACCCGCCTGCATGGCATCGATGGGCATGGAGTTCAGCACCAGCTGCTGCATGCCGGCGGTGTGCGGCGGCTCGAACGCGCCCAGCACCAGCCCGGCCTGGATCAGCGCAAATGCGCCGGCGGCGATGAGCAGATTGCCGAGCGGCCCCGCCAGTGACATGACCGCCGCGCGCCGCGGGTGGGCGTCGGCCCATGCCGCGTCGTAGGGCGCACTCGCCCAGCCCATGGTCCAGCCCTGCGTGAGCGACGTGATGAGCGGAACGATCAGCATGCCGACGGGCGAACGCCGCACGTGCGGCCACGGCGACAGCGACACCTGCCCGGCCAGGTACGCGGTCGGGTCGCCGAGCCGGAGCGCCACCCACGCGTGCGCCGCCTCGTGGACGGTGGCGGAGAACAGGAACGCGGGGAGCCAGAAGACGAGCGCGTGGAAGACTGGAGCGGGCACGATGCGGGTCTCCTCGAGGGGCGTGGGACCGCTTCCACAGCACGTGTCGCGCCACGCCTGCCATCGCCCGGCATGGGCCGCAACCGCATGCGAGTGCGTGGCGGGCCGTGACGGCACCCGGCCGCAGGTCGTGCGTTCACGCGCACGAGCCGTGCAGCGTGCAACGCGCCGGTGGCCGCTTTGCACGGCGCCGCGTATGCTCCGGGAATGCGCAAACGTTCAGGTGCGGTCGTGTGCCCGGATTGCGGCAAGCTCGTGGACGTGAACGAGCCGAAGTGCCCCTACTGCGGTCGCCCCGCGCCGGGCTTGTTCGGATACGGCCCCGCGCTGCAGCGGTTCATGGGCGGTTTCGACCTGTCCATGGCCATCATCGGCGCCTGCGTGGTGCTGTACGTGGTCGCGCTGCTCATCGACCCGCGCGGCATCCTCCGCATGGCGGGCATGTTCGACATCCTCGCGCCCACCAACCCCGCGCTCGCCGTGCTCGGCATGACCGGCGCGTTCGCGCTCGCCGACGGCCGCTGGTGGACACTGCTCACCGCCGTGTTCCTGCATGGCAGCCTGCTGCACCTGTTGTTCAACATGGCGATCGGGCGGAGATACCTCACGG
>JAHFBW010000295.1 GCA_023249845.1 Candidatus Eiseniibacteriota bacterium | reverse complement strand
CGGCGACCACGCGGACGCACTCGGGCCGTTCGGCGACCCACGCCTTCCACACCGCACGAGCGTCAGGAGTGGGCTCGTACCAGTTGCTCATCCCTGTTCCTCCCGACGCTCGGACTCCTGGATGATCTCGTAGCAGGGGGCGCACACCTCGTGCGTCCATCCACTGCAAGGCGGATGGCGTGCGCAGTTGGTCGGGTCGAGACGCACGTTGATGCGCTTCACTTCGGGCGGGTTGTTGCCGCAGTTGCAGCATCGTGCCTGCCGCCCATGTAGCGTGAACGGAGGAGCGGGAATCTTCCCGTCGGTAGGTTGGGTCACGAGGGCTGCGAGGTGGCCCTCGGCCTCGGCAAGCTGGCTCGCGAGGGCCTTGACGTGGCGCTTCTGTCGCTTGACCGCCTCGGCGTGGGCCGATGCATAGGTCGCGAACGGGAGTTGGTCCTTGAGCGCCTTCGCTACGAGCTTCCCGGCGCGGTGGTAGTCGTCCAGTTCCGGGCCGCGCGCGGCATAGTGCCAGACCGGCTTGTCGCGGCAGTTCGTGTCGGAGTACTCCCACACCATCCACGCGCGCTTGAACCCGACGCCCCCACGCTCGTCCGGGCCGAAGATGTCGTGCCACGAAGAGTTCTCGTGGTACCACCACGCGACGGGGCGCACGGCGTTGCCGTAGCCGTCCACCATGTAGCGAATGATGATGTCGCCGTCCTTCGGGTTGTCCGGGTCGACGTCGTTCACGTTGTCTGCCTCCGTTCCGAAGCATGGCATACGGCGATCGAACCGTCAAGCCTCGATGTCGCGAAACGGGCTCGCGCGGTTAGTCCTGCTCGGGTAGACTTCCGGCTCCTCGCGCCGGGTCAGGGGCCTCCGATTCAGGTACCTGCGCAGGTGCCCGCGAGATGAGACGCCACGACCACGTGTGTGCGCGTGGCCCCGTGTGCCCGAAGGCGCTCCCGCCGCACCACTGCCCCGGCGGCTCCAGCGCATGGGCCGCAAGCACGCGATCGTCTGCCAGGTACGGGTAGTACTCGATGCGCGCGCGGTAGGTCTCACATCGCATCGCACCGCAACGATGTCCCCCTCCTTGAACTCCGTCGCCACCTTCTCCGCGGTTTCCGACAGAGCGCGCGCCACGAGCGTGATACCGCTCATCCAGTTCAGGTCATCCGCGACGATCGCCGTGATGACGTTGTTCTCGATCCACTCCAGGGCTTTCGAGTGGCGGCATGCGCCATCGTGCGGACAGGGCGTGTCGTCGTTCATGGGAGCCGGACCTCGATCCACTGCATCCGGCTGTAGGCGGGCTGGTGCTGAAGCACGCGCCCGTTGGACGTGAGCGCGAACATTGACTGCTCGGCGGCCTGCATCTGCACGATGCGCTCGCGCCCCGTGCCGTCGCAGCGGCGGCAGTTGGGCAAGCGCACCATCCCGTCCTTCGCGCCGGGCTGGCACGCCTCGCATGGCCCCAGCTTCGCGTCGCCTCGCTCGTTGCTCATGCCCGCATCATCTCCTTCATGTTGCGCACGAGTTCCTCCACGATGCGCCCGTGAATCTCGTCGCTCATCTCGCGCGCGCACTCCGAGATGACGCCGGCCTCGGCCGCACGCTTCCACTCCTCGATGGAGTCCACGATCTCACGCCGGCCGTCGGGGTGGCGCACGATCCCCCACGAGCCGAGCGAGTACCGCATCCCGGGCGTGTGGATCTCGTAGGGCCCGACCACGAAGCGCCGCTTCGGGGAGGACGGAGGTGGTGGAGGCGTGCTCGATCCGAGCCCCTGACGATGCCGTACCACGTCGAGGTAGTGGATGCGCCCCGTGCGGTTGTTCATGGGTTGGACGGACACGATCGACTCCGCGATGTCCATGGCGTTCGACCGCGCAATGAGCGCCAGGCCATGCTGAACCCACCGCGGAAGCTGGAAGGGCTCCACGCGCTCGCGCGCCCTGGCGCACCGCTCACACGGCGGGGGCAAGGTGCAGTTGAGGAGCGCCCCGAGGACGACGGCGCAGAGGACGACCAGGAACGCGGCGGTCATCGGCCCCTCCCAGCGCGCTGCTTGCGGTTCGCGCGCTGCCGCTTCTTGCACTTCTTCTGGTAGCGCCGCAGCCGCTCGCGCCTCCTGCGCACGCGCACCAGGTGCTCCTCGATGGCCTTGCGCTCCTCCTCGAAGATGAGCATGAGCCCGTCGCGGAGGATGCTCGTCTCGGCGTCCATGCCGAAGTCGCGCACGAAGTCCTCCATCTCCCCGGCGGTGTAGGTGAAGCGCAGCTTGCGCAACTGCGCGCCGCCGGGCGGCGTGACCACGCGAAGATCCACCTCGGGCACGTCCTCGTTGCTCATCGCCGCTCCTTCCTGATGCCGTCGAGCACTCGCTGAAGCGTCTCCCAGCACGGTGCGCAGAGCTTGATCCGTTGAGCCGCCCTGTCCCGATTCGCCGGCAGGAGCACGGCGAACCTCGCCTGGTTGTCGCAGGGCTTGGAGTCGTCCGGGTTGCCGGTGGTCGTCACCCCGGCCTCGCAGATGCCACCGCGCGCCTGCTCGTGCTCCATCGCCTCACGCCCGAGGCGCCAGCCGGCGATGAACGCTGCCTCCGCGATCTTGGGCATGTTCGAGCCCTCTTCCCAACGTCGCCAGGCCGAATCCCTCTCCTCGTCGCTCACCCCGAACCGCCTTCCACCACGGCCTTGTCGCCAGCCTGCTCCAGCAGCGCGCGGAGACGCGCCGCCGAATGGTGCGGGCCAGCGGGGTAGCGCACGAGGTAGAGGCCGGGCTTCTCCGAGCCTTCTTCCTCGCGCTCGCGCTCCAACGCGGCGACGCGCTTCTCCAATCCCTCGGAGTACTGGCGTTCACGTTGGAGCGCGTTGTAGAGCCACTCGACGCGCTTCGCGGGCGTCATGGCGTCCCATACTGTGATGGGCTTCTTCGACGTCCCCATCTAGTGCCCCTCCTTCGGCGCCGCGAGCCCGGTGCCCAAGAACCTGACCCTGCCCACGGCCCCGGACATCAGCTTGATGGCCTCAAGCTCGCGCAGGCGCGCCGCGACGTACGCGCAGCCCTCGGCGTGGCTCTCGCCCGGGATCATGCGCGTGCAAGCGGAGCAGCGCCACGGGATCGTCTCCTCCTCAGTGTTCTCGCCCTCGATGATGAGGTAGCCGTACTTCTCGTGCAGGCGAAAGCTCACGCCCTTGTGCTCCCACGCCTCGCCGTCGTGGATCAAGACGTGGAGCGCCTCGCCTTCCAGCGTGGCGATGGTCACAGTGCCGTTGCTGTTGGCCTCGATGCGAAGCGCGAACCTCATTGCCCCTCCTCGTACTTCTTCTCCGCCGTGCGCACGTACGCGCCGGTACCCGGGTCGTGCTCGTTCACCTTCACCTGCCCGTCGATGCGGTGCCGACGGCAGGACTCGCACCGCTTCCGCCACTCGGGCATGTTCACGGTGCCGCACTGGCACTCCCAGCGGGGGGCGTGTGGGTCGTAGCGCCCATGGCCGTCGTAGCAGACCGCGCCGAGGCGGACGCCGCGTACCGGCTTCGCGCACGTCCGGCAGTCGCCCGGGAGGATCGAAGGCCGATGCTTGAAGATCATCGCCTGGCCTGTGGTCGCTGGCATGGGGTTCACGCACGCACACCACTGCGCCATCGCGCGCTCGTCCGCTTCTTCCTGTGCCATCTCGCGCTCGTCCTCGACCATCTGCACCTCACACGCCCGGCCTTCCAGCGCAGCCGTGGCGACGCGCTCGATCTCCTCGATCTTGGCTTGGAGCTTGTCGCGCTGCTCGGCGATCTTCTCCGCCGTCGCTTCCCATTCGATGGCCTGGCCGCGTGCTACTGCTAGCCGCTCGATGGCATTGATCCCGAGCACGGCCGTGTCGCACAAGGCGTCCATCTCCGTCAGTCCGATGTCGGTTGTGCGCCTCACCTCGTCCCGACCGATCCGCCGGCACGCCTCGACCTGCGCCACTGTGAGGGGCGTACTCTGCCCTGAGGAGGGGAGCCCTAACTTCTCTCGCACCGGGAACACCTGCTTGCCGCCGATCGTCACGATGCCGCCAGGCGGAAGTGGGTGCTCAGGGCAGCGGAGCGCCAGGCGCGGCACCCCATTCGTAGTGACCACCACGCGCGTCCAGCCTTCGGGGAGCTTCCCACCAAGCGGGTTGGGAACGTCCAGCTTGAGGCACGCGACGTTGTCGCACTCCTCGCAAGCGTCGATGGGCTTCGCGTTCTGCGCCTCGCGCATCTCGTCGAGCTTGTCGGCCTCCTCCCAGGAACGCTCAGCCCGGTACTCCTGCGCCTTGATGGTAGCTCGCAGGAGTATCTGCACTGCGCGGTCGCGGTCCTTCGCGGCCTGCGCTCGCGCCTGCTCGGCGTCC
>JAHFBW010000294.1 GCA_023249845.1 Candidatus Eiseniibacteriota bacterium | reverse complement strand
GTGGAGCGAGCCCGTCACGTTGGGCGGCGGGATGGCGATCACGAACGGCGCCCGGGCGCCGGTGCCACGCGGGCCCTGGGCGAGGTCGGCGCGCGGCTGGAATACGCCGAGCCGCTCCCAGAACGCGTAGCGCTCGGGCTCGATGCGACGTGGATCGTAAGGAAGGGAGAGCGCCTCGGGGTTCCCGGGACGCATGCGGGCCTCCTGGACCGGGCCAAGGGATGGTCCCGGCGTGGGGGGTCGACGCCGAGGACCGGCTGTCGCCGGGCCGCGGACCACCCCGCTCAAAAAGAGGCAGGGACGGTAGCCTACGGGCGGAAACGGGGTCAACCGAGCGGTACTGCCGCGAGCGTCATGCACTTTCCCGGCGGCCTGACCAGGCGCCGTCTGAGAACTCGCCGCGTGCGGAGTTCGGAGACAGCGCCTAGCATCCGCCGGATGCGCTGCCCTCGTTCCCTCACGTTGCTCGCTTCCGCCGCCCTGACGCTGGTCGCTACTGGCCCCGCGGCAGCTTCGCCGCTGGAATTCGTGTCACCGCGAGATCCGCTCGTGGCTGAACTGCGCGTGCTCGAACTCTACGACCTCCCCGCGGACAGCGGCCGTTTCCGCCTGCCGCATCTGAGCACACTTCCGCTCCGTCGGATCGAGCTGATGGGGACCGGCGCCCCGATCGGGCGCGGCGAACTCGTGCGCACGCTGGTCGCCGACCGACTGGAGCGCGAGTTGCAGCGGGATGCGCTCGCGGCATTCGCCGACGAGCGCGCCGCGCGCTCCACGTCGCGACTCTGGCAGCGGGAGTGGGATCCCGGCCAGCGCGCCGAGCTGTCGGTGGGGCTCGAAGGTGGCTGGAACGGCTCCGACGACCATGGGATTCGTGAATCGAAGTGGCGCGACGGCACCGGACTCCACGTGCGCGCGGGCGCCCAGGTGGATCGCTGGCTCGCGTTCCTGCACCTGACCGCCGGCCAGCTCGAGGGGGCGAGCCGCTACACCGACGTGCTCGTCTCGAGCACCGACCTCGCCGCGCAGACCGATGAGGCCTACCTCGCCTATGGAAACGGGAGGCGATGGAGTCTGGGGCTCGGCCGGCAGCGATTCGCTTGGGGACCGGGCGAGGAGGGCTCGCTGCTCCTCTCGCGCACCGCTGCGCCGCTCACGGCGCTCTGGCTCCACTTCCGGCTCGAACCGATCCGCGCCGATGGTTTCGCGTTGCACGCCACGACCGATCTCGGCCGTGGTGAACAGCTCGCCGCGCATCGTCTCGAGTGGCAACCCGCGAACGGGCTGCGGCTGGGACTGAGCGAGGCGGCGCGCTATCGCTCCCCCGGCTGGCAGGGCGTCTACCTGGCGAGCGTCATCCCGTTCTCGCTGGCACAACGGCTGCTGCAGCAGGACGCCGACTCGATCGACGTGAATCGCAACAATGTCGAGCTGGCGTTCGACGTGGCGTGGCGGCCGGCGGATGGCACGCGTTTCTACGCCGAGGTGCTGTTGGACGACGCGCACGCGAAGAGCGCGGCGATTCCGAACAAGTTCGGGTGGCAGTTGGGCCTGGACGGCGCGTGGACGCACGGCTTCACGCGACTGACCTGGAATGCGGAGTACACCTGGTTGTCGCGCTACGTCTACACCTCGTTCTTCGGGCGCGAGTTCACCGCGCAGGCCGCGCCGCTCGGGTTCCCGACCGGTCCCGACAGCCGTCGGCTGCGCGTGCGCGTGAGCTGGGATCCGCGCGTGGCGTGGCAGTTGAGCGGTATCGCGACGCGCACGTGGAAGGGCGAGAACGACCTCGACGAGCCGTTTGCGCCCGGCTCGCCCGTACCACCGGTGGGGACGCTCGAGGGCACGCCGTCGGTGACCGACGAGATGACCGGCGTGCTGCGCTGGTGGCCCGCGAGTGGCGTGGACCTGTCACTCGCGCTGGGCTGGCATCGCACGGAGAACGCCGGGCACGTGGAAGGCGCCGCCGAACGAGGCCAGCACGCGAGCCTCGCGTTCCGGCTCGTGCGTTGAGCCCGCTCCCCGCGGCGGCGCGGCCACCCTCGAGCAAGGGTGGCCGCGGGAAGCTGCGGCACGATTCCCACGCGGGTCGAGCGGCAGGGACCGAGAGGCTCGGTTCCATGCTGGGCCGCACGGCATCGGAGAGAGCTCCGGGGGAGGTCGGCGCTTCGTGCAGGCGCCGCAAGCAGTTCGCAAGCTAGGCGCGGGCTAGCGTGCGTACAAGGACAATGCGAACTGCGGGCGCTCATCCAATCGGACCACGGGCACGCCCTCCGCGGATCCCCTGCACTGCGGTGGCACACACTTCGACGCCACTCATCCGACATGGCTTGACGGCCGCGCCGCCGCCGCCCAACTTGGCCGAGTTCATCGACCCGCCTGCTGCCACTCTTCCCGGGAGGAACCGCCGTGCGCCGACTCTCCCTGTTCGCCGCCGCAGTGTTCGGCATGCTGCTCTCTTCGACCAGTCGCGCGGATTCCTACCTCGACGCCAGTTCGCGTGACACCACGTGTTCTCCGTGTCGTGACTTCGATCAGTTCGCGAACGGCACCTGGAAGTCGAAGTTCGTGATTCCCGCCGCCTATTCGCGCTTCGGCGCGTTCACCGAGGTGGCCGATCGGAACCAGAAGGCGCTGCTCGAGATCGTCACGCGCGCTTCCTCGAGGCGCGGGAAGCCCGGGAGCGACGACGCGAAACTCGGAGACTACTGGTCGAGCTGCATGGATTCGACCGCGGCCGAACGGGCCGGGATCGCGCCGCTTCAGCCGCTGCTCAGCGCGGTGGACGGCATGATGTCGACGATGGACCTGGCGAGGCAGGTGGCGTGGTTTCACGCTCACGGCGTCGGCGCGCTGTTCGCCTACTTCGGCAACCAGGACCCGAAGAACAGCTCGCGCGTCGTCGCCCACGCCGGGCAGGGCGGCCTCGGGCTGCCCGATCGCGACTACTACACCAAGCAGGATTCCGCCTCGAAGGTGCTGCGTGGCGAGTACGTGGCGCACATGGGCCGCATGTTCGTGCTCGCCGGCGAGGATCAGTCCTCCGCGTCACGGCATGCGACCGATGTGATGGCGCTCGAGACGGCGCTCGCGAACGCGAGCATGACGAATGTGCAGCGCCGGGACCCGAATGCCACCTATCACCTCGTCTCCCCCGACTCCTTAGCGAGGCTCGCGCCGCGGTTCAACTGGTCGGACTACCTCGACGGCCGGGGCAAGCGGCCGGTGGACGTGAACGTCATGCAGCCCGATTTCTTCCGGGCCGTGAACGGCCTGATCGCCGATGTGCCGCTCGAGACGTGGAAAGCCTACCTGCGCTGGAATGCGCTCGCGGACGCGGCGCCCACGCTCACGAAGGCGTTCGCGGACGAGAGCTTCCGGCTCGAGCAGCAGTTGAGCGGCGCCCAGGAGCAGCAGCCGCGCTGGAAGCGCTGCCTCATGGCCACCGACCGCGACCTGGGCGACCTCCTCGGCCGCGCCTACGTGGAGCAGGAGTTCCCGCCTCGCGCTCGCGCCCGCGTGCTGGAACTAGTCCACAACCTCGAGGCGGCGCTCGGTGAGCGCATCGCGATGCTCACCTGGATGAGCGAATCGACGCGCAAGGCCGCCGCCACGAAGCTGGCGGCGTTCGACGAGAAGATCGGATATCCGGAGAAATGGCGGGACTACTCGAAGGTCATCATCACGGGCGGGCCGCTGTTCGCGAACCGGCTCGCCGCGCGCGCGGCGGAGTCGGCGCGGAGCATCGACCGCATCGGCAAACCAGTGGAACGCGGAGAGTGGCGCATGACGCCGCCCACGGTGAACGCGTTCTACTCGCCGTCGCTCAACAGCATCAACTTCCCTGCGGGCATCCTGCAGCCACCCTTTTTCTACCCCGATGCCGATGACCCCGTGAACTACGGCGCGATCGGCGCCGTGATCGGCCACGAGATGTCGCACGGCTTCGACGATCGCGGCCGCCAGTTCGACGCGCAGGGCAACCTGCGTGACTGGTGGACGAAGGAGGACGCCGACGCCTACAAGGTGCAAGCCCAGCGCGTCGCCGACCAGTTCGACGGCTACGTCGTGAACGATTCGCTGCACGTGAACGGCAAGCTCACGCTCGGCGAGAACATCGCGGACCTGGGCGGAGTGGCCGTGGCGTACGCCGCGATGCAGAAGGCCATCGCCGGCAAGCCTCGCACCTTGATCGGCGGCCTGACGCCAGAGCAGCGCTTCTTCCTCGCGTACGCGCGGGTCTGGCGCGCGCTCGACCGGCCCGAGGCGCTGCGCACGCTCGTGCTCACGAACCCGCACGCACCGCCACACTGGCGCGTGAACGGGCCGCTCTCGAATCTCAAGGAATTCCACGACGCGTGGGGCTGC
>JAHFBW010000046.1 GCA_023249845.1 Candidatus Eiseniibacteriota bacterium | reverse complement strand
CAGCAGCGTGCCGGTGAGCACGAGCTGGCCTGAGTGCAGGATCACCGCAGCGCCGATGCGCGGGATGCTCACGCCCATGGCGCCCAAGAGCGCGATGTCCGAACGGCGGTCCTCGACGAGTCCCTGAACAAGCAACGCCACCAGCAGCGCGGACGCCAGCACGCCAAGGGTCACAATGAGCAGGAGCACCGGCAGGAACCCGGCCGCGGTCTCGCGCAGGCTGTTGTCGAGGAACGCCCGATCGGAGAGCACGGTGATGCCGGGGAACTCGTCGCGTATACGGCGTGCCAGTTCCACCGCCGAAAGTCCCGGCTTCGCACGCACGATCACGAACGAGGTCTGATCGGAAAGCCCGCTCGCGTGCTCCGCGACATCGAAGTCGAAGAACAGGAACTGGGACACCAGCACATTAGAGTTGCGCGTCATTCCGACGATGCGGCACACCTGGGTGTTGACGCGCACCGTGTCGCCCAGGGTGGCATGGAGCCGGAATGCAGCAGCACGGTCGAGCGCGATCTCGCCCACGCCGCGTGGAGCTCGTCCGCTCACGAACTCGCTCGGACCGCCCAGCCCATCCGGCGTGCGGAACCCGAGCGCGAGCAGCATCAGGCTGCGCTCGGGTGCCGCCGGCCCAGGTCGCGAGCTGACGCGCACGAACACCCGGATCAGGGGATCTGCCGCGGTCACCCCCTCGATCTCGCGAATCCCCATCAGCACGCTGATCGGCAGGAAGCCAGCCGTGCGCACGAGATTGTCCGTGCCGCTCGGCATCACCCAGATGTCGCACCCGGGCCGTGCCACATATCCGGACACGCTCAGCACGGGATTGCGGAACGCGGCGAACAGTACGAGCACGAGCAGCGTGCTGGTCGCAACTCCGATCATCGTGAGCAGCGCTCGTATCCGCCGCGCGTGCACCGCCCGGCGGATCAACGACGACAGACTGCGAAACCGCCGCGTGGCGCGAACCGGATCGGCTGTTTCGTATGCGGCCATCGCGGGCACCTTAGACCGGCGGCTCCGCCGGCGGCAACGTCCGCACTCGCGAGCGTTGACGCTGTGAGACGAGCGGGCTTAAGGTCCATGAGTTCGGGGTTCGCGCGCGCACGCGCCTTCGCTCCGGGCTGGCGCCCCGGCTGAACTCAATCGCACCTCAGGGAGCTCGAGCATGAGACCCCCACAGGCCGCTAGCGCCACCCTCGCTCCCGCCTTGGCCGGGCTCGCGCACGGGCGGGCCGCCGCCGTCGCGAGCGAGGTGCCATGGAGCGTGCCGCGCTGGAGCGATCCGCGGATCCCGTTCGCGGTACTTCTGACGCTCTACGCGGTGCTCGGCTTCACCACGCTCGGGTTCAATCGCAGCCCCGTGCAGATGCTCGAGATGGTGATCGCGGGATGCGCCCTCGACATGGGGCTGGCGCGCGCGTTCACACGCCGCTGGATCGTGCCGCTGAGCGCGTACATCACCTCGTGCTCGCTCGCGCTGCTGCTCAACTACTCGCACGGCAGTGCGCTGCTGTTCGTGCCCGTGCTGCTCGCAATCGGATCCAAGCACGTGCTCACGTTCGAGGGGCGGCACGTCTTCAATCCGTCGATGTTCGGTGTCGCTGTCTCGCTGCTCGCCACGCGCGAGCTGATCACCGCCGCGCCCGCGTATCAATGGGCCGGTGGCTCGGTCGCGATGTCGGCGTTCCTGGTCATGACGGCGCTAGCGCTGTTCGTATTTCGCATTGGACGCGGGGCACTGATCGGGTCGTTCCTGCTATTCTATGCGCTGCAGACCGGCCTACGCGCGTGGATCATGCGCTTTCACCTGCCGCCGATCATGCTGTTCGTGGGCACGCTGGCGTCGCCACCGTTCTTTCTGTTCACGTTCTACATGATCACCGACCCGGCGACATCGCCGCGGACGGCGCGGGGCCAGGTGGCATTCGCGGGGGCACTCGCGTTCGTCGACCTGCTGCTCCACACGCGCGAGAGCGTGTTCACGTTCTTCTACGCGGCACTCATCTGCGGCGGCGCGCGATTCCTGTACCTGCACGCGCGCCGCGCGTGGCGGCTCGGGCTCAAGGTCGCGCTGACGCGTTCGGTGACACCGACGTGGCTCGCCCGCGTCGCCGGCATCGCGGGGTTGGGCGCGGTGTTCGCGGGCGGGGTGTTCGCGACCGGGTTGGCGCGCCCGCACGCGGCCCGGGTCACTTTTCACATGGAGCGCCTGGCGCCCACGCACACCGGCATCCACACCGGCATGAGCGACGTGCTCGACCGAGTCGATCCACGAGTGGCGCACGTCGCCAAGTGGCTGTTGTCGGTGGGCGACGCGGCCGCCGTGGGCGACGTGGATGGCGACGGCATCCTCGACCTGTTCCTCACCAACACGCTCAAGCGCCCGGAGGACCGCGCCGCGCTGTACCGAGGCCGCGGGGATCTCCAGTTCGAACGCATCTCCGTCCCCGCGCTCACGAGCGTCGTCGCGGGATTCCCCGAGACCGGGCTGCCGTCCGCGGCGACATTCGTGGACTATGACAACGATGGCGATCCAGATCTGGCTGTGGGCTTCGGCTACGGGAAGACCCGCCTGTTTCGGAACCTCCGCGTCGAGACCGGCCGCCTGGAGTTCGAGGACGTCACGGCGCACTCCGGCGTGGACGAGTACACGGTGTGTCTCGCGTTGGTGTGGTTCGATGCCGATCGCGACGGAAGGCTCGACCTGTTGGTCACCAACGCGATCGCCCCCTATCTGCCGGGCTATGCCCTGCCCACTCCGCTCAGCGTGTTCCGTCTGCCCGCGCCCGAGTACCCGGGCGACCGTCGCATGCTGCGCTTCATGCACAACGGTTGGCACAACGCCGATAACGGCGGGCTAAACGCGTTCTATCACGCTCGCGGAGACGCACGGTTCGAGAAGCTCGATGTCGCGGCCGCGGGCATGCCCGAGACCCACTGGACGGTCGCCGCCGGCAGCGGCGACCTGAACCGCGATGGCTGGACCGATCTGTACCTAGCCAGCGATTTTGGCCCGGACGACCTGTACCTCAACGAACGCGGTCAGGGCTTCCGCCGTGTGGCAGGGCAGTGGTTCGGCGAGGTCGGCAAGGATACGTACAAGGGTATGAACAGCACGTTCGCCGACTTCGATGGCGATGGCTGGCTCGACGTGTACGTTTCGGACAATCACCACTCGCTGCAATCGGAGGGCAGCTTGCTGTGGATGACGCGCCCCGGGCGCGACCGCTTCGTGCCGGAGTTTCGCGACCAGGCCATGGCGCGCGGTGTGCTCAACGAGAACCGCTGGGGCTGGGGTGCCGCCGCGGGCGATCTGGACCTCGACGGCTGGACCGATCTGGTGCAGGCGAACGGCATGATCGACGACCGGCTCGACCACCGCTACGAGAACCACAAGGATTACTGGTACGTGAACCACAAGCTCATGCAGGCCGGCCCCGAGATCCACACCTACGCCGACATGTGGGGCGATCTGCGCGGCCGCACGCTGTTCCCCAACGAAGCGCGCCGCGCCTACCTGAATCTAGGAGCGCGCGACCCGGGGGTGTTCACGGACGTCGCGCGGCAGATCGGGATCGCCGACCCGGACTGCAGCCGCGGTGTTGTGATGGCCGACCTCGACAATGACGGCGATCTCGACCTCGTGATCACGAACCAGTTCGGACCTGTCTCTGTGTATCGGAACACGTTGCGGCACCGCGGCGGTGCCACGTCTGGAAACCATTTCCTCGGCCTCACGCTGATTGGCAACGGCATCACGACCAGCCGCGACGCGATCGGGACCCGCGTCGAAGCCGTGGTGACCGAGGGCGCGCACGAGTCGCGGCAGGTGCGCGAGGTCACGTCAGTGGGCGGTTTCTCGTCGCAGTCCGATCCGCGGCTGCTGTTCGGCCTCGGACGGGGTGCGGGACCCGTTCGCGTGGCGATCGACTGGTATGGCGGTACGCGGCAGGTGCTGACGCTGGATGCGGACCGATATCACGTGATCCGGCAGCCCATGGTGACGCTCGCGAACGCGGTGCCTGCCACCAGGCCGTGACCAGGGTGCCCCAGCGATGAGCTCGCCACTGTACTCACGAGTCGTCGAACGGGCACTGCTCGACGATGCACTCCGGCGAGACATGCTGGAGTTGATGTGCCTGTGTTACGAGGGCGTCTCGCCGGAGCGCTTCGCCGTCGATCTCGTGTCCAAGCAGTACGTGATCCTACTGTTCGTCAAGGGCACACGGCGGCTGGTCGGTTTCTCGACGCTGCGAGTCGCTCGCGAGCGCCTGGGGAGCCGCACGGCGGACCTGACCTATTCGGGCGACACCGTGATCCACCCCGAGTTCTGGGGCACCAAGACGCTCCAGTCGGCGTTCGCTCGCTTCCTCCTCGGCATGAAACTCCGGCACCCGTTCCGGCCGTGTCTGTGGCTGCTGCTGAGTGGCGGCTACAAGACCTACCTCATCATGGTGAATCACCTTCCACATTCGTTCCCGAATCGCCGCTGGACGCCTGATGCCACACGCCGGAGTTTTCTGGAACGCATCTCGCGGGAGTGGTTCGGGGAGCACTACGACGCGGCGCGTGGCATCGTGCGATTCGGCGCGAGCCATTATCGCGTGCGCACGGGTGTGGCACCGATCGATGCCGAGACCGCGCACCGGCCCGACGTGGCCCACTTTCTCGCGCACAATCCCGGCCACGGCGACGGCGACGAACTCGTGTGCCTTGCGGAGTTCCGGTGGTGGGATTTCGCGCGCGTCCTGATCCGCATCGCGCTGGCCCAGGCGCGGCTGGCGCCCCGCACCACGCTGCGCCCGGCCGGCGTGAGACTCTTGCCGTGACGAGGGTGGCCCGATCCGCACCGCCGCCCGCGCTCGCCATCCGCTTGGGCGCCGCGACGGCGGCATCGGCGGGTGAGTTCGAGCGGGCGCTGGAACGCCCCGAAGCAGCACAAGCCGAACGACTCGCGGCAGTGCTCAGGGCCGCGCGCGGGAGCCAGCAGGCCGGACGCGTCACGGGTTTCGAACGCATCCGCACCGCCCGGGATTTCCAGGACGCGATCCCACTGTGCACGGCCGATCAGCTCGAACCCGACGTCGAGCGCATCGCGCAAGGTGAACCCGCTGTGCTCACGCGCGAATCGGTGCTGTGGTTCGAGCGCTCGGGCGGATCGTCCGGCGCGTGCAAGCGCATCCCCTACACCGCACAACTTCTCGGGGAGTTTCAGGCGGCGCTGCTGCCGTGGTTGTTCGACCTCGCGCGGTCGCGCCCGCGCGCCTGGGCCGGACCCGGCTTCTGGTCGGTGTCGCCGATCGCGCAGGATCGCGACGTGACGCCGGGCGGTATCCCGATCGGCAGCGTTGGCGACAGCGCCTACTTCCCGCCGCGGCTTGCGGAGCAGCTCGCGACGACGTTCGCCGTGCCGGGCGAGGTCGCGCACCTCCCCGATGTCGAGAGCTGCCGTTACGTCATGCTGCGGCTGTTGCTCGAGCGGGACAACCTCGCGTTCGTGAGCGCGTGGAACCCGAGCTTCATGAGCTTGATGATGGAGGACCTTGAACGCCATGCCGTGCGCCTGCTCGAGGATCTCGAGCGGGGCACGTGCCGCCCGCCCGCAGGCGACGGCGCGGAGCGCCGGGGCAGCGCTGGCGGCGGGGGTGGCGCGGCGCGAGATGCGCGGGTGAAGGCGATCGTAGAACGAATCGGATTTCGCGCACGGGCCCGGCGGGCTCGAGCCTTGCGAACGCGCTGGGCTCGCGAGGCACGCCTCGACGCGCGGGCCTTGTGGCCGGAGCTGGCGCTGATCAGTGTCTGGACCGACGCGCAGGCTCAACGGGCGCTGCCCGCGATGCGCACTCGCTTCCCGGGCGTTGAGATCCAGGGCAAGGGGCTGCTCGCAAGCGAGGGTGTCGTCAGCATCCCGTGGTTCGACGCGCCTGCGCCGGTGCTGGCGGTGCGCAGCCACTTCATGGAGTTCATCGATGCCGAACGGCCAGACGCCTGCCCACTGTTGGCGCACGAACTGGAAGCAGAGCATTCGTACGAGGTGGTGATCAGCACGGGCTCCGGACTGCTGAGGTACCGCCTCGGCGACCAGATCCGTGTCGTGGGGCATCACATGGAGACACCCTGCATCCGATTCGAGGGGCGCGCCGACGCCGTCTCCGATCTGGTCGGGGAGAAACTCTCCGCCAGCCGCGTCGGGGCGGTGCTCACGCGTGTGACCCGCGAGCGCGGTGAAGGATCCGCACCGCGGTTCATCATGCTCGCCCCGGAGTGGGGTTCACCGCCTGCGTATCACCTGTGGATCGAGTGCGACGCGGGCGACCAAGGACTCGAGTGTTGGGCGCAGAAGGTCGAGGCGGGGCTGCTCGAAGGTTTCTCGTATCGCTACGCCCGCGAGCTCGGGCAGCTCGCGGCCGTGCGAGCCTTCCGCGTGGAAGCTGCCGAGCGACGTTACGAAGCGCGTTGCGTCGCGCTCGGCCAGCGAGCGGGGGGCGTCAAGCCACCGGACCTTGATCGACGCCCCGGATGGAAGGAGTGGATGCTCTCGCCAGAGATGCCCGCGGGGAATCGCCAAACGCCCGCCGCGGTCGCGCGGAGCACGCGATGACCTTGCTCGATCCACCCGCCACGCCGGGCGCGGCGCGCGCGGCGCAAGTAGATCTCGAAGCCGAGGCGACGCTAGAGCACTGCGGCGCGCTCCGCGAGTTCTGGTACGTGGCCTGCACGTCCGCGGAGCTCACGGCGCGCCATCCGCTGGGGCGCACGTTGTTCGGACTGCCGCTCGTGCTGTTCCGCGGCGCGGACGGGGAGCCCGCGGCACTGCGGGACCGCTGCCTGCATCGCAATGCGCGCCTGTCCGAGGGGAGCGTGCTGTCGGGAGGCCGGCTGGGCTGCCCGTACCATGGCTGGACATACGACACCGCGGGGCGTTGCGTGGAGATCCCCTCGCTCGGCCCGAGACAGTGCGGTGAGACACTCGACGCGCCGGCACACGAGCGCGAGGGCCTGATACTTCGTCCGGACCAGGCCGGACACGTGGCCTCGTTTCCGGTGATCGAACAGGACGGACTGGTGTTCGTGTTCCTGGGGGGCGACCCGTCGCGCGCGCGTCGACCGCCGTTCCGCACGCCGTGCTGGAACGCACCCGGCTGGGCGAGTTACTACATGATCACGCGCTTCCCGAACGGCGTGACCAACCTGGTAGAGAACTTCATGGATGTTCCGCACACCGCCATCGTCCACCGCGGCTGGTTCCGCAATCCGTCACAGAAACGGGTGCCGGCCACGGTGGAGCGAGCCGATGGCTCGGTGCTCGTGACCTACAGCCAGGAGAAGGACCAGGTCGAGGGCCTTGGCAAGCTATTCAACCCGGGCGGGAAGCCCATGGTCCACACCGACAAGTACTACATCCCGAACGTGACGCGCGTGGACTACTCGTTCGGGGAGGCCGGCTTCGTCATCACCTCGCAGTGTTCGCCGGTCTCGGCGGCCGACACGCTCGTCTACACGGCGATCAGCTACAAGCTTCCGTTCGACGTCGCGAACGCCGCCGTCGCCCGCGCGCTGATGCCGCTGTTCCGCTGGTACACGAAGCGCGTCATCCTGCAGGACGTGGACATCATGCGCATCCAACGCGACGGGCTCACGAACTCGCCCGGCGGTGGCGTGTTCGTGAGCTCCGAGGCCGATCTCCTGCATTCCGATGTCGAGGCGTATCGCACCTGGTTGAGACTCGGCGCGCAGGGCTCGCCGCCCAGCGACGAGAAGCGCGACATCGCGTTCTGGATCTAGATCCAGCGCACGTCACGCCAGCGCCATCTCGAAACCCGGCCGCCCCGCTCCGAGGTTCGGCGCCTCCACGTCGCTGCGCGTCACGACGTAGAGATGGAAATCGAGCCGCCGGACCGTGAAACCCTCCAGGGCAGGAGCGAGCGGATCGTTCTCGTACACGCACAACGAGAAGAAGTGGTAGCCGCTGTGGCGGAAATCGCCGTAGATCCGCTCGAGTAGCGCCCGCAACACGTCCGGCCGCTCGCCTTGGATACTGGTATTGCAGAGGTAGAGACAGCGGAAGTCGTGCCCCGGCTCGGGCAGGCGCGGGTAGCCGAGCACGCCGCAGGTGGCGTTGAACGCCAGTTTCATCCAGCGCATCGAGCCGCGGTAGGCGACCACCCGGTAGCGCTTGACCGCGGCCGGGTCCCAGGCGCTGGTGACGCCGACAAGCTGGCCCGAGGCATCCCACGCCACATACGTGCGCCCAAGCGACATCCCAGGCCAGCATTCGAGGCGATGCTCGAACTCGCCTTGATCGTAGCGGTAACCGAACGGGCGCGCGCGATGATCGCGATCGAGCAGCGCCACGATCGCGGGAACATCGGCGGCGGTCGCGACCCGCACGCGATAGCGGTCCCCACGCGGCCTGACCGCCCGCGTGAACTGGATCGAGGTCATCGAGAACCGGCGCATCAGGTGATAGCGCGGTTGCGCCGCCCGCGCTGCCCGACGGCGCACGAGCGCATGGATCGCGGCGGTGTTGGAGGCTAGCACCGCGGTCACGAACAGCTCGCAACCGTGACGACGGACCGCGTCGTCGAGCAGATCGCCGTATACACGCAACAGCCCGCGCTCACGGCTCGTGCGGAAACCAGAGCGCAGGTCACCAAGGTACCCGACGCGCGCGGGCCGGCCTTCGTTCCAACCCTCGCGCACGAGGATCGTCCCGAGGCCGCTCGGCCGCCCACCCGACTCGTACACCCAGCACTCCGCGACGCCACGCTGCATCTCGTAAAGTGCGAAGAAGTCAGGGTCGCGGCGGGTGGAGAGCACCAATTCACCGCTCATGGGGACGGCGCCAAACAGTTCGGCGAGCGCCCCGCCATCGGCAGCCGTGGCCCGGCGAAGAACTCCTGGGCTCAAAATCCCTCTCGCGCCGCGCCGGCGAACGGCATAGTCTCGCACCGTCTCAGGCTCGCCCCGCCCGGTCTCATCGTCGGCAGAGGCCCGCGGCCCCGGGAGGTCGAATGAAGATCACGTTCATCCGTCCGAACATGTACCCGGTTCGCTCGGCGGATGCGATGACGCCGCTGTGCTTCGCGATCCTCAAGGGCTTGACCCCTCCCGACGTCGATACCTCGTTCTACGACGAGCGCCTCGAGCCGATCCCGTTCGACGAGCCGACCGATCTGGTGGCGATGACCGTCGAGACCTACACGGCCCGCCGGTCGTATCAGATCGCGAACGAATACCGACGCCGCGGCGTGCGGATCGTGATGGGAGGCTATCACGCCACGTTTCTGCCCGACGAGTGCCTGCAATACGCGGACGCGGTGGTGCAGGGCGATGCCGAAGGGATCTGGGGGCGTGTCGTTGCGGATGCGCGTGCTGGCCGATTGCGGCCGCGCTACGAGCAGGCCGAGTTCGCCCCGCTCGCGGGCAGCTGGCTGGATCGCAGCATCTACACCGGCAAGCGATACCTGCCAGTGACGCTCGTCCAATACGGACGAGGCTGCCGGTACAACTGCGACTTCTGTTCGATACGGGCGTTCTACGGATCCAGCGTGCGCCAGCGTCCGGTGCGCGAAGTGTGCGAGGAGATCGAGCAGGTCGGCCATCACCATGTGTTCTTCGTCGATGACAACATCTTTGTCGACGTTGCGAAGGCGACCGAGCTGTTTCAAGCCTTGATCCCGCTCAAGATCAGCTGGTCGTGTCAGTGCTCGATCGATATCGCCCGGGATCCGGCGCTGGTCAAGCTCATGCAGCGCAGCGGTTGTACGATGGCGCTGTTCGGGTTCGAATCGCTCGACCGCGACAATCTCCAGCAGATGAGGAAGGGCTGGAACCTCAAGTTCCAGGACTACGAGACCTCGATCAAGGTTCTGCAGGACGCGGGAATCATGATCTACGGCACATTCGTGTTTGGCTACGACCACGACACGGTGGCCTCGTTCGATCGCGCGGTGGAGTTTGCCATTGGCCACAAGTTCTACCTCGCGAACTTCAACCCGCTTACTCCGACGCCCCGCGCTCCTCTCTACGATCGCCTCGAGCAGGAAGGCCGCCTGATCCACGATCGCTGGTGGCTCGATCCGCGATTCCACTACGGCGACGCGACATTTCATCCGCGCGGCATGACGGCGGACGAGCTGACCGCGGGTTGCTACCGGGCACGCACCGCTTTCAACACGTCCGGCTCGATCCTTCATCGCCTCTTGGATCGGCGCACGAATTTCCGCAGTCCGCAGCGTGTCGGGATCTTTCTCTTGTCGAACGCGGTCACCCGGCGCGAGATCCATCACAAGCAGGGGCTGGCGCTCGGCGACGCGACGCCGCTCTTGCCCATCGTGCGACACGCATGAAGATCACGTTCGTCAAGCCGACGATCGGCCGGTTGCAGCACAGCCTCTATACGGACGAGGGCCGGATGGAGCCGCTCCAGCTCGGCGTGCTCGCCGGACTGACGCCGCCGGACGTCGAGTGCGTGCTCTACGACGACCGCGTCGAGGAGATCGACTACGACGAGCGGACGGATCTGGCGGCGATCACGGTGGAGATCTACACGGCGCGCCGCGCCTACGAGATCGCAGCGGAGTTCCGGGCTCGTGGAGTGCCCGTGATCATGGGCGGGTTCCAGCCGACGCTCGCGCCGAACGAATGCCTTCGCCATGCGGACTCGATCTTCATCGGCGATGCGGAGTCCCTCTGGCACCAGTGCGTCGAGGATGCGCGTGCCTCGAAGCTGCGCCGCGTCTACCAGGCGACGCCGGGGATTGCACAGGCGGGCGGCGTCCGGCCGCGGCGCGACCTGTTCCGCAACAAGCGCTATCTGCCCGTCACACTGATGCAGTTCAGCCGTGGTTGCCGCTTCGCCTGCGACTTCTGCGCGATCAGCACGTTCTTCGACCGGCGGCACTACGTCCGGCGAATCGAGGAGGTGCTGGCGGAGATCGAGGACCAGGAGCGACGCACGATCTTCTTCGTGGACGACAACCTGTTCAGCGATCACGCCGCGGCGAAGGAGCTGATGCGGGCGCTCGTGCCGCTCAAGCTCAACTGGATGTCGCAGGGATCGATCGACATGACGACGGACCCTGAGCTGATGGACCTGATGGAGGAGAGCGGCTGCATCGGCAACGTGATCGGGTTCGAGTCGATCGACCCGCGCAACCTGAAGCAGATGAAGAAGGGGCCGAGCTTCCTGCTGGGCGGCTGGGACCGCTACGAAAAGGCATGCCAGATCCTGCGCAGCCACCACCTCCAGACCTGGGCGGCGTTCACGCTGGGCCATGACCACGACACGCTCGAATCCATACAGGCGACTTCGGACTTCGCCCACCACCACAACTTCTGCTTTGCGGCCTACAACATCCTGATGCCCTACATCAACACGCCGCTATACGCCCGACTCGAACGCGAAGGGCGCCTGTTGTGGGACGGCAAGTGGTGGCTGCATCCCGACTATCGTTTCAATCACGCGGCGTTCGTTCCGAAGCACATGACGCCTGACGAGCTGACCGAGGCGGCCTGGCGCTGCCGGCGTCGGTGGAACAAGGCCAGTTCGGTCTTCAAGCGGATGTGGGACTTCCAGACGCACCTCAGTTCGCCGCGGCGGCTGGCGGTCTACCTCACCTACAACCCGCTCTACGCGCGCGAGGCGTTCAAGAAGCAAGGCATGTGGTTCGGCCGCCACCCGAATTCGATCCAGCCACAGATGGCCGGACCCGTTGGCGCGCCGGCGGACGCGAGCGATCACGATGACGCCATCGTCGATCGAGCCTGAACCGGGCTCCGGGCACGGTGTTCCGACCTTGAGCCTGGCCTCGTGCCCACCGCCGCCGCCGCCGGGTCCGAAGCGGCGCTTCTTCGGCGTGTACCAATACCTGGTACCGCTCACGCTGTTCCCGGTGAGTTACATGCTGTGGCTCCGGCGGGAGGGGGGCCAGCACGAATTGGTGTGGCTGGCGTTGTCGGTGCCAGTGGTGTTCGGCTACGTGGTGCCCGGGCTGGGTACCAACTGGCTGGGGCTGTGGGAGATCAACACCCGATTGCGGCTCGGCCGGTTTCGGCCGCATCACGGATTCGTGTTCGGAACGGGTGCCAGCCTGCTCACCCTGGCATGCCTACCCGTCGCGGAATCGCGCTCCGGCATCTGGGAGTGCGTGCGTGCCGGTTTCGTGGTGGGCAGTGTCCTCGGGTTTTGGAACTGGCTCTACGACACCTATGCCATCAAGTCAGGATTCATCCTCATCCACAACCGGCTCGCCGCCGAAGGGTACGCGGCGGAAGTCGTTGCGACCGATCACGCGCCGGTGCTCTTCGGCGTCTTCGGTCTCTGCTACGGCATCGTGTTGCGCTCCATGGATGCGTTGCACGCGCCCGGAGCATCGGTCGCTTACTGGGCCGTGCTCATCACCGGAAACCTGGCCTGCCTGATCCTGCCCGTCCTCGCCTACGTCCTCGCGTCACAACTTCGCTGGGGCGAGAGCGGACTCAAAGCCTACCGCAAGCCGATGAAGGGAGGATCGTCATGAAGTCGGTCGGAATGCTCAAGGCATTCATGTGGTTCGTGTGCGCGTTCCATGTCGTCGTGGGATTGGCACTCAACGTGGACCTGGGCCTCCGGGAATGGGTGGCCTCGGGCCTCTACGGTGCCACCGTGAACTGGAGCGATGTGCAATTCGTGTACATCCTCAAGCCACTCGGGGCCTTCATGATCGCGCTCGGCGTCATGGCGGCCGTGGCCGCGCGAGATCCGCTCGCGAACCGGGGCATCATCAACGGGTTCGTGCTGCTGTTCACCCTGCGGGGCCTGCAACGAGTCGTGTTCATGGGCGACATCCAGTCGGCTTTCGCGATCTCGCCGAGCCGCAGCATGTCGACCATGGTCGTCATGCTCGCGCTCGCGGGCTGGCTCCTGATCCTTGCCCGCTCGGCGAGCGCGCCTACCGGCGTCAGGCCGGAGCCTGCCCGAACGTGACGACACGCGCGTTTCTGCTCCTGTTCTTCGGCATCCCCACGGCGTTCGTGCTGTTGGACGGTTGGGAGCTCCACCGCACGAGACGACGACGCGAGGCACCGGCGTTGAGCCCCGAGGCCATCACGTTCCTCGTGGTTGTGCTGGTGCTCTACACGGTGATCCAGTTCGGCGGCTACGCGCTCGTCCCGTCTGTGGATCACCTGGCGTCAGGGGTGCGTGACACCGTCGCCAAGGGCCTCGGGCTGCAGGTGTCGGCCGAATCGATCCGCGGCACCTGGCTTGCCATCCTCACCGTCGTGCTGTTCTACGGGTCGGGGCTGTGGGACTACCTCATGCACCGATTCTTCAGTCATTCGCCGCGGTTCTTCTTCACGCACGAGTACCATCATCTGCCGAGCCAGGTGAACCTGACGATGCCCGGCATGGCGGCGCGGCCGTTCGCCGTCATCGCGACGTTCCCGGCCACGGTCGCCACGCTGGTGTCGGCGTACGCGCTGTTACTCGTCTTCGGTCTGCCGTTGTGGGACCTGAGCGCGCTGAAAGGCCTGCTGTTGATCCAGGCGCTCCTGCTCACCGCCACGCATTCCTGCTTCCTGCGTCGCTGGTGGTGGCTGCACCGCACCATGAACTGGCTCGCACTGACCACGCCGCAGGAGCACCTGCTGCATCACACCGTGGACCTCGAAGGCAACTACGGGAATTTCACGGTGCTGTGGGATCGGCTGTTCGGCACGTACCTCGATCCGACGCTCGAACGCCACCAAGGGCATGCGCTCGGACTGCCATACGATCAAGATTTTCTCGGAACGCTCACGCTCGGTCGGCTCAAGCTCCCCGATTCACTGCGCCGACGCTACCAGGTCGATCGCTTCTGCAACCTCGACCCGGCTGTCGAAGCGACGGCCGGGGTCGCGCCCGAACCCGCATCTGGCGACGTGCCGCCACCAGTGGCGGTTTCGGGTGCGCTCACGTGCACGATGCTTCATGACGCACTCGCCCCGACCGAGGCGCAGCCCGTCGGGCGTCGCGGTGCTCCCGCACGTGGTCAATCGAAAGGGCGGTTCTGATGCGTCGGTTCGATTCGTTGAGCACTTTGTGAGCGACGCGTAGCAGTTCGAAGGTCCTTCGTGTTCGCCATTCGGACGATGACCGACAGCATGGCGCGCCCGGCCACGTGGCGCCTGTGGACGCGCAAGCGATCACGCACGTCGTGAGTTCGCTGCCGCGTCCTCGTCCAGGAGCAGCGTGGTGTGTTTCGCCGCGTGAAGCAACAGCGCGAGCGGCAGCGTCGAAGCCGGATTCACCAGCGCGTCGGCCACGGCTGCAGACTTGGCGGCACCAAACGCGCCCACCACGACCTCGCGCGCACGCGCCAGCACCTCGAGCGAGAGCGTGAGTCGTCGCGCGGGCGGCTTGGGGGCGTCGTCTTCGACGAGCACCAGACTGTCGAGAGCATGGAGTGAGGGCCGGTCCGGGAACAACGATGCCACGTGACCATCCTCGCCCACACCGAGCAGCGCCATGTCCAAGATCGGCAGCGCGCCGAGCACTGAGTGCAGCATGTCGGCGTATTCACGCGCGGCGCGATAGCTGTCGGGATGTTCCCCCTCCATGCGGTGCACGCGCGGCACGCCAGTTCGAATGCCGGGCAGGAGCCATCGCGTCACGGCCGAGATGTTGGAGTCCGTGCTGTCCGGTGGCACGCAGCGCTCGTCGGCGAAGAACACATCGACGCAGTCCCACTCCAGATCCGCGGCCGCCAACGCGGGGAGGAAGCGCTCGGCGACAGAGCCTCCCGGCAGCACGAGCGAAAAGCGTCCACGGGCTGCTCGCGCCTCGCGCGCCGCCGCGGCGCAGTGCCCGGCGAAGCGCTCGGCCAGGGCAGGGATCGACGCCACGAAAACGGCGGGCTCGCGGTGCGTCGGCTGCATCGGAGCGACGATGCCTCCCCTTTGTGATCACATGCTAATGTGAGCGCGCTTGTCGGTTGCCGTGAGCCAAGCTCCCGGCGCAACGGTGAACCGCGAGCATAGCGCGCGCGTCGCACGCGCATTGCATCATCGCGGAAGCCTCAAGGACACGTGGAGGAACTCGGCGTGGAACTGGGCATGATCGGCCTCGGTCGCATGGGTGCCAACATGGTGCGGCGCCTGATGCGCGCCGGCATGCGCTGTGTCGTGCACAACCGGACGCGCGACGCCGTGGACTCGCTCGTGCGAGAAGGCGCCGTGGATGCAGGCTCGCCCGCTGGGATCGTGCGCGCGATGAAAACGCCGCGACACGTGTGGCTGATGGTGCCGGCAGCCGCCGTGGACGGAACACTCGACGAGATGGCGGCGGTGCTCGAGCCGGGCGACACGCTCATCGACGGCGGCAATTCGCACTACCAGGACGATCTTGCGCGCGCCGAGCGGTTGGGCAAGCGGGGCATCCACTACGTGGACTGCGGCGTCAGCGGCGGCGTGTTCGGACTGGAGCGCGGCTACTGCCTGATGGTGGGCGGCCAAGCCGACGTGGTGACGCGCCTGCGAGCAGTGTTCGAGGCGCTGGCGCCAGGCGTGGCGGCGGCACCGGCCACGCCGGGCCGCACGGCCGGTACCAGCACCGCCGAGCGCGGCTGGCTCCACTGCGGGCCGCACGGCGCGGGGCACTTCGTGAAGATGGTCCACAATGCGATCGAGTACGGCATGATGGCGGCCTACGCCGAGGGCTTCAATCTGCTGCGCCACGCGGGTGCGGGGCGGGAATCACGTGAGGCCGACGCCGAGACGACGCCGCTCCGCCATCCCGAACACTATCGCTACGACTTCGCGCTCGGCGACGTCGCAGAGCTGTGGCGACGCGGCAGCGTGATCCCGTCGTGGCTCCTGGACCTCACAGCGCAGGCCCTCGCCAACGACCAGACGCTCGAGACGTTCTCGGGGCGCGTCTCGGACTCGGGTGAGGGGCGTTGGACGATCGCAGCCGCAAACGACCTGGGCGTGCCTGTCTACGTGCTGGCGGCGGCGCTCTTTGAGCGCTTCGCGTCGCGCGGCGAGAGCGAGTTCCAGGACCGGCTACTGTCTGCGCTCCGCTGGCAGTTCGGAGGCCACGCGGAAAAGCAGAAGTCATGACCCCCGAGCACTCCGACGCACTGGTGTTCTTCGGCATCACCGGCGACCTGGCGTACAAGAAGATCTTCCCGGCACTGCACGCCATGGCGGGTCGCGGCATGCTCGACCTGCCGGTGGTGGGCGTGGCGTCGAGCGCGCTGAGCCGCGACGCGCTCATCGCTCGCGCGCACGCCAGCATCGAAGAGTACGGCGGCGGCGTGGATACCGCGGCGTTCGCGGCGCTTTCCGCGGCGCTTCGCTACGTGCAGGGCGACTACCGCACGCCGGCCACCTACACCGCGCTCAAGCAGGCGCTCGGCGCCGCCGCGCGACCGCTCCACTATCTGGCCATCCCGCCGTCGCTGTTCCCCACGGTGATCGAGGGATTGACGGGAGCGGGTTGCGCGGGGTGCGCCCGCGTCGTGCTCGAAAAGCCGTTCGGCCGCGATCTCGAGTCCGCCCGCTCTTTGAACGCCACGCTTCACAAGTGCTTCGACGAGCACTCGATCTTTCGCATCGATCACTACCTGGGTAAGGAGGCGGTGCAGAACCTGCTCTACTTCCGGTTCGCGAACGCGTTTCTGGAGCCGATCTGGAATCGCCAGTACATCGCGAACGTGCAGATCACGCTGGCAGAGGCATTCGGCGTAGAGGGTCGCGGCAAGTTCTACGAGGAAGCCGGCGTGCTTCGCGACGTGGTTCAGAACCACCTGCTCCAGGTGGTGGGCTTCCTCGCCATGGAGCCGCCGTCCGCGTCGTATGCGGAGGCGATCCGCGACGAGCAGGCGAAGGTGCTGCGCAGCATCCCGCCGCTCTCTCGCGAACACTTGGTGCTCGGCCAGTTCGAGGGCTACCTCGTGGAGGACGGCGTGGCAAAGGACTCGCGTGTGCCCACGTACGCAGCACTCGAGCTGCGCGTGGAGTCGTGGCGCTGGGCCGGCGTGCCGTTCTACATCCGCGCTGGCAAGCGGCTGGCCACCACGGCAACGGAAGTGCGCGTTCAGCTCAAGTCACCGCCCGCGGTGGTGTTCCACGAGGCGGCCACTGCGATGGGGGAGATGGGGAACTACGTGCGCTTCCGGCTCGGCCCGGAGGTCGAGATCGGCTTGGGCGCGAGCGCCAAGCGTCCGGGCGATGGCATGGTCGGGCAGCCGATCGAGCTGACGCTCGCGCGACACCACACGAACGACGAGATGGACGCCTACGAACGGCTGTTGGGTGACGCCATGGAAGGCGACGCCACTCTGTTCGCGAGGCAGGACGCGGTCGAGGCCGCGTGGGCGATCGTGGACCCGCTCTTGAAGGACGGGGTCGAGCCGTTGCACTACGCGCCCGGGAGCTGGGGGCCGGCTGAAGCGGAACGCTTGACGAGCGCGCTCGGCGGCTGGGTGATGCCGGCATGAAGGTGCTGGTGATCGACGTCGGGGGCGCGCACATGACTGACTCGCACTCATCGAAGGTGGCCTGATGCGGTCCATCCTGATGGTTCTGGCGCTTCTGGTTTGGCTGCCCGCGCGCGGCACGCCCGCGAGCCATGACAGCAGCGTGCCAGTGG
>JAHFBW010000293.1:2434-4382 GCA_023249845.1 Candidatus Eiseniibacteriota bacterium | reverse complement strand
GGGCGCAGCGGGGCAAGACGAAGGGGCCAAGGGGGCGGCGCAGGGTGAGGAGCAGCCCACGGATGCGATGGCCGAGATTCGGCTGGTCCACAAGGCAGGCGAAGCGCTGCGCCACTAGCCGGCGCAGGTGAGGCATAGTAGGGAGAGGGGCAGGCAGGGACACCGCGGCGAGCGTAGCTCACACGAAACACACATCGGGGGATAGATGGAACAGACCAGCATCAAGGCAACGCTCGAGCTCATGCGTTCGACATGGGCGCGGCCCAACCAGCGCGACAACGGCGAGGCCATCAAGGCGTGGACCACCGGCACGGGGCTCGTCAACTACGACCTGCAGCGCCCGGCCATCGCCCTCTACCCGTGGGGCAAGGAAATCACGCCGCTGCGCACCGAGACGCCGCGCGTGACGTCGGCGAATGGCGACACGGCCACGCGGTGGAAGGCCATCACCGGCATCAACACCACCCAGGTGCCCCCGGGCCTCTCCGAAGGCCAGCGTGGCGGCCTCATCACCACCACCGTGTCGCCGCAGACGGCGGCGTACGTGGGCCTCGGGCTCGAGGACAACGTGAGCTTCGAGGCCGACTACGCGGCCGAGGGCTTCGATGACGCGAAGGCGCGCGCCGTCGAGGGGCTGCTGCGCAGCCTGATGATTTCCGAGGAAAAGATGATCGTGGGCGGCAACTCCTCGGTGGCACTCACCACCACGCCGACGCCCACGGCGGCGGGCGCGGCCACGGGCGGGGCGCTCTCGGACGGGACGTACTACGTGGGCTGCGTGGCGCTCACGCATGACGGCTGGTCGCGCGCCACCGTGAGCGCGGCGGGGGCCATTCAGACCATCGTGCGCACGAACGCCGATGCCACGACGGACACGATCAACGGCGGCACCGCTGCGCCCTCGGCGCAGTCCAGCGGCGTCACCCTCAACGCCGGCACCGCCGTGCAGAGCGTGAACGCCAGCGTCGTCGCCGTGAAGGGCGCGGTGGCCTACGCCTGGTACCTCGGCTCCTCGGCCTCGCACCTGTACCTGCAGAAGATCACCACCATCAACTCGGTGAAGTTCACCACGGCCTACGTGACGAGCACGCAGGACTTCGTGCTCATGGCGGCCACGGACAACTCGGCGGATGCGGCGTACAGCTTCGACGGGCTGCTGTACCAGGGGCCCTTCAAGGCCGCCTCGGGCAGCTACTACGTGGCGCAGGCCACGGGCGTGAACGGCACGGGCACGGGGCTGACGACGGACAGCGCCGGCGGCATCGCCGAGCTCAACGCCATGTTCCAGTCCATGTGGGACAACTACCGCGTGGGCCCGGACACGCTGTGGGTGAACTCGCAGGAGTCCCTGAACATCGCCGCCAAGGTCATCGCCGCCGGCGGTGCGCCGCTCGTGCGTTTCAACCTCGACGGGAACACGGAGAACGCGCAGATGATCGCCGGCGCGACCGTGGGCTCGGTGCTCAACAAGGTGCGCAACGAGCTGGTGAAGGTGCGCATTCACCCCTTCATGCCCCCGGGCACCATCCTCGCCACGTCGAAGAAGATCCCGTACCCGCTCTCGGGCGTGGGCAACGTGGTGCAGATGAAGTGCCGCCGGGAGTATTACCAGACGGAGTGGCCGCTGCGCACGCGCAAGTACGAGTTCGGCGTGTACTGCGACGAGGTGCTGCAGATTTACTTCCTACCGGCGTTCGGCGCGATCACGAACATCGGCAACGCCTAGGCGGCACGACGGCGCAGTAACCGCGCAGGCAGGGCAGTACGGCGGGCGGGTTTCGTGGGGGACCGCGGAGCCCGCCCGCTTTCCAAGGGCAGGGAAAGAACCGACACACGGAGAGGGCAAGGCGATGCGCATGGTTCACCCGAAGGGCGGCGCGCTGGTGCTCGAGGCCGACAAGGTGCAGTACCAGCCGGATGAGCGGGGCGTGTACGAGATCCCGCCCCA
>JAHFBW010000293.1:0-2424 GCA_023249845.1 Candidatus Eiseniibacteriota bacterium | reverse complement strand
GTGGAAGCGCCGGAAGAGCCGCTGCAGCCCGAGGCCGTGGAGCCGGCCGAGCTGGCCCTCGAGGCCGCCCAGGTGGCCGCCCCGGTGCCCATGCGCGCCACAGTGCCCATGCGCGCGCCCGAGGGCGTGCAGGGCTGCACGCACGAGGGGCAGCCGTTCGAGATCCCCACGGATGGCATTTGTGCCGTGCCCGTGGAGGCCCGCGAGGCGTTCGCGGGGATGGGGTTCACGGACGTGGAAGAGGGCGGGTAGCACCGTGGCCCGCGAGTTCAGCACCGTATCCGAGGTCCGGGCCTTTATTGGCCTCAAGACGACGGACGACGATCCCGTGCTTGCGGCCATCATTCTGCGCACCACGGCGTGGATCGAGAACTACACGAGCCGCACGTTCCTGCAGGATACGTACAGCGAGCGGCGCGATGCGCCGGGGGGCGATACGCTCGTGCTACGGCACCGCCCGGTGACGGCCGTGGCGAGCGTGGTGCTCGGCAACCCGGGGCAAGCGCCGTGGACGGCGGTGCCGAACCTGGATTACTACTTCACGGAGAGCAGCCTCGTGTGGCTGCGGAACCCGCCGCGCGGGCGCGGGCAGGTGCTCGTGAACTACACGGCGGGGTACGAGGTGCTGCCCTGGGAGATCCGCGACGCCTGCGTGCAGATTACCGCCTGGCGCTACAAGGAAGGCCGCCGCGTGGCGGAAAAGTCCAAGCTCGTCGGCAACGAAACCATTACGTACCTGACGGATGCGGTGCCCGAGGCGGTGAAGAAGACGCTGGACCAGTGGACGAACCCTGTGTATGCGTGAGCCTAGGCCATGACAACGCCGCCGATTCAACTCACTGCTACCATCGTCGGGTTCGAGCGCGTGTCGCTCGACATGACGAACCGCTCGCACGCTGCGCGCCTCATCATGCGCAAGCGCCTGCGCCGCGGTGCCGTCATCGTGCAGAACACCGTGAAGTTTCAGTTCCTCTCCGGGCAGGCGTTGCACAAGCGCACCGGTCGGCTCATCAACTCCATCAACATCCGCGAGCAAGAGTCACCGGAAATGATGTCGGAAACCATCGGCACCTACGTGCCGTATGGCCGCTTTTGGGAGCTCGGCTTTCACGGCGTCGAGCACGTCAACCCCTTCGTGCGCCGCCAGCGCTCGCGCAACGTGCGCGGGGTGCGTGAGGACCTGAAGTCCGGGCGTGGCCGCATTGCCGAGGGCGTGGCCTTCGTGCGGGCGCATGATCGGGTGGTGAACATGGCGGCGCGGCCCTTCCTGCGCCCGGCCCTGCAGCGGGCCGCGTCCCAGGTGCTTGCCGAGCTGCAGGCCGGCACGCGCGAGATTGTGCAGCTATGAACGCGCCCGAGATGCAACCGCTCAACCGCGAGGCGATTTTCGCCGCCCTGTTCACGCGGCTGCAAACCATTCCGGGCGTGAAGACCTTCTCGCGCGTGCTGCTGAGTTTCGAGGATGCGTGTGCGGCGGACCAGCCGGCCATTTTCCTCACGAAGGGGGATGAGGAGAACCGCGAGCCGAACCGCAGCCTACCGGCGAAGTGGAAGCTCTCGGCCGACATTACACTCTTCTGCCGGAACGATGCGGACCCGCACGCGGGCCCTTCCATTCAACTGAACACCCTGCTCTCGGCCATCGAGGGCGTCCTCATCCGCCAGCCCTTCGAAGGGTTCAAGCCCGGGCAGCCGTTCGCGCAAACGAACGACTGGTGGACGTCGCTCGATGGGCTGTGTTCGCATTGTTGGATTTCGGACCGTATTATCATTGGCGAGGGCGCGAACGGCCTGCAGGCGGTGGCCGTGGTGCCTATTGAGATTTACACTACACCGTGAAGGCCACTCCATGACGCAAAACAGCAGCAGCGCAGCGCCAGGCACCGAAGCGACCCCGGGTGCCGTTATCCTCTCCGAACGGGCCGTGGCGGCGCTCACGCCGGCGCAGCGGGCCGATGCGGCGGTGGAGCACTGGTTCGCCGACGTGAAGGCCAGCGTTGGCCCGGAGTTGCCCACGGAGACGTACAACCGCCTCTTCGCGCTCGTCCCCAACCTCAAGGCCGCGCTTGCGGCGGCGCTCGCCTAAGGCGGGCCGGGAGAACTCTCCATGCAAGTCAACTTCGGCGTCGGGCAGCTCTGCGTCATTCCCTCGGGTTCGAACCCCACGCCGCTGCAGTTCGGCGTGCTGCAGGACGTGACGCTCGACATGAAGTACACGAAGAAAAAGCTGTACGGAGCCAGCACGTTCCCGGTGGATGCGGCGCGCGCCCAGGCCGAGCTCGGGGGGAAGGCGAAGACGGCGCAGATTTCCGGGGCGCTGCTGAACCAGTTCCTCACCGGCTCGAGCATCGCCACGGGGCAGACCATCGGGGCGCTCAACGAGGCGGGCACCATTCCCACGCCCTCGGGCCCCTACACCATCAC
>JAHFBW010000292.1 GCA_023249845.1 Candidatus Eiseniibacteriota bacterium | reverse complement strand
AGGTTGCCCTGGCCGGCGCTGGCGCAGGTCTGGATGAGCTTCTTGTCCTCGGTCGCGACGCAGCCCACCGACAGGGCGAGCCCAATGACACCGACACCGACACAGAAACGACGCATGCTGGCCTCCATTCCGGGGTGCCAGCATACTCGGATCAGTCGCGAACCGCTACCCGCCAGCTTGCGTACTCAGCCGCTATGTCCTCCGGGGAGACGAACGGCTTCCACAGCATGCGCCCACGCAAATGGACCACGGAGCCGTCCACAAGCTCGCGAGCGACAAGCGAGAAGTCCCACGCAGGATGGTGACCTCCGTCCTTCATGGTGACGACCGTGAAGCGCACCTCGCGCGTCGTGGTCCACAGACTGTCGAACATCACACCGTAGACCATGCCCCCGGCCACGCCGTAGTAGTACGGTTGCGCGATGCGCGGCCACTCGACACTCGGCAGCGAAGAGTTCTGGCCGTCGCTATGCGCCGCAACGGCAATCATCGTGCGCGAGACGGGTGCCGACGGACTGGTGACCAACTGCTCGGGCGCTTCTGCGGACGGGATGCCTCGGAAGTGGATGTTCACGTCCTCCACGCCACGCATGTAGCTTGCGAAGAAGAACGCGGCCACGCGCGCGGTGCCGAACTGCGAAGCGTCATGCACGGTCGCCGTGAACTCGAAGTCGATGTAGTGCGGCGCGACAGCCGTGTAGGTCAGCGTCGAGGAGACGCCCCACGGCTCATCCGCTCGCGCGCGGGTCAGCGTGACCGAGCCGTCCGCGTTCAGGGTCGCGGGGTAATACCCCCGGCGCGGGCTCTTGTCGTTACGCGCGTCCGGGTAAGTCGAAATGATGTGCTCGTAGTTCAGACCTACGGCCTGGCGCGTCCGCCGCTGGTCGTCCCAAGCGTTCGCGCCCTCGTGCTGGTCGCACAGGACGACGACGCCTGAGAGGTAGTCGACCTCCTTGCGCGGCACGAGCGGCAGGTCCGACACGGTGACATCCAGGACCGCGCTGCGCTGCTCGGCGCGCACGTTGCCCCGAACGGCACCCAGGAGATCGCCCGCTGCGATCGGGATGCCGGGAGGGGGGTGCATGACCGGCCCGCACCCGGGCAGGATGAACAGAGCCAAGGCCGCCATCAACATCATGCAGTTCTTCACAGGACGCTCCTGCCCCTCAGGGCATCCGCAATCCTGGCACGACCATCCACTAATCCATCATGAAATCTTCGGATCAGTGGAAGATGGTCAGTAGAGCCACGTAACGATGCTGTACTTCGTTCCGCTCGTCACGGGCAGCGACTCGTGCGGGTACACGTAGTTGGCCGGGAACACGACGAGCGAACCGGGCTCAGGCTTGACGATGACCTTCTGCCGCGGGAAGGACAGACCGCCTCCCTCGAAGCCTCCGACCGGCCACGACACGACGGAGAGGACGCGCCGCGCGACGCTCTGGTCCTTCATGCGCGGCGACACGTCGATGTGGGCCTTGTAGAACTGGCCGACTCCGTAACGGAGCAGGTCGTAGCCCGTGTCCTGTGACACCCACCCCTTGGGGTCAGCAGCACACTTGATGGCGAACTCGTTCTCGATGGCGTAGGCGTTGAGTGCTCGGCACACAACGTCCTGGAATCCCCTCTCGAAGTCTCGAAGCTCAGGATGGACTTCCGCCGCGAGGCGCAGGGTCGAGGACTCCCGCCATGACTGGACACCCCCGAGCGTCGTGGACTTCTCCCACGCATTCGGGAGTGAGATGCTCTTGACCATCTCGATGAGATCGGCACCCCAAGCGTAAGCGCCTCGAATGAACATGATGCCGTGATCGAGCATCTCCCACCGCGCCGGCGTGACTTGCGGCGCAGTGGGAGCGGGCGAGAGCGGGGCGTCCATAGGCTGACCTCGGGGCAGATACTACTACAGGACGCGCATGATCCAAGCAACCTCGGTGAAGGCAGGCTTGTTGTCCCCACCGTGGTCATGCGACGTGTCGATCGAACCAGAGAACGGACCGGACGCGGACAGGGAGACGGGGTGGGTGTGGGTGCCGGACGCGGTGATGGAGTGGTGGTGATCCGGGGCCGTGTCCGTCAAGATGAACGAGCCTGCGCCGTTCTGTGCAGGGCCAGCCCCAGCGAGGTCGATGAGGTGATAGTGCGAGCCAGCGTCTCCCGTGTTGTTGCCGTGGGAGTGGTCCCCGCCTGCGTCTGTCGTGCCCGAAGCCGAGAACGATGCGGTGCCGGAGAACGGCGTCACACCACCTGCGGATGCGATGGTGTCGGTACCGCCAACCGGCTCCGCCGTCGCGCCGCCGTGCGTGCCAGCGTTGTAGTTCGCGCCTCGGAGGAACTTCCGCGTCCCACCGGCAGTCGTCTGCATCATGCTCGGCTTCAGGAACCCCGGCAGGTTGGCGGGGTGGTACGGCGACGCGGCGAGCGACACCGCCTGACCATCACAGTACTCCCAACCGACGGGAGTTGTCGGCATGGTCGGCGCAGTCGCCGGCGTGAGCGGCTGCCAACCGATGATCCCTCCGAGGGGGACGTTCGGCGTGTTCCCCGCGACCTGGTCCGCGAGGACCATCAACTGGAACATCGGCCGAGTCGTGTCGGCGCGCGCGAAAATCTTCGGCACGCCAGCGAGGCGGACGTTCGTCAGACCCCCGATCCCAAGGGTCGTGTCAGTCGAGATGTCGCCAATGGCGGTCTCGGCACCGGACGAGTCCGTGAAGTAGTACGAAAGCGTCCACACGCTGGCCGCATAGGTGATGCGACCGTAGACCTTGGAGTCGGTCGCCTGATGGCGGATCTCGTCGCGCTTCTGGTCGAGGAGGTGGACGTAGTTGTCCGGCGCGGCAGTGACCACACCCTTCGTGTAGGGCGGGCTCACGGAGCCAAGCTGCGACTCGCCCGCGAACAACGTCGTGACAACGGACGACACACCAGTAGGTGCGGAGCCGAGGAGGCACTTGTCCACGTAGTAACCGTCGAGGTGCCTGTCGATCGGGAAGATGCCCGTGATCGCCGTGATGTCCGACGCGGTCACGGTCACCGCACCACTCTCGTCGATGTAGACATAAGCGACCGGGATGGCCTGGTCCGGCATGTCAGGCCCGGACGTGAAGCCGGGCGCGCCGTTGTAGATGGGCGCAGCGAGGGCGACTTCGTTGCCCTGCGCGATGAGCGCGGCGCCCGTCGCGTCAAGGTACACGAGGTCGTACCGCTTGAAGCCCGGCCCGCTCACGCTGGCGAAGCCTGCCGTCGCTTGATCGCCCGCCGTCGAGCGATCGTAGACGCGGTGGCTCCCCGCGTAGAGGAAGCCGGCCTTGACCACCACCTGGTTGCCGGCGGGGGTCTCGGGCTCGGCGCGGAAGAAGCCGGCGGGCCCGAGATCGAGTTGCCGCTGCGGAATCGGATCGAGGGCCATCGTCTACCTCCCTTAGCTCAACGTCCGCTGGACCAGGTACGACACGTCGCCTGGGTTCAGGACGAAGCCTACCAAGTTCACGCCCTTGTTCCCGGCCGGCCCGCCGATCGGTGCCGAAAGCGGCGAGTTGGCTTCGAGGTACTGCCGCGTGCGCACCATGCGCGCACCGTTGAGGAAGAAGTCGAGATGGGCCGCGCCCACAGCGAAGTCGAACGTCGCCGCGATGCTGGCCTCACCCCCGCTCATCGACTCGTAGATGGTCTCGTTCGCGACGGTCGCCGGCCCCACGAGCGCCACGCCAGCGCAGTCACCACCAGCCGCGGGGTTCACGAGGAACGTCACGATCCAGGTGAAGCGCATCTCGAAGCTGGAGGTCTTGATGATGGGGTTGAACGTCTTGCGGGCGAACATGGAACCCGACGCGAACGGCCCCGTGAACAGGCCCGACTCCGTGTAGGTGAAGCCGTTGCCTTCGGTCGTGAGAAAAGTGGCCTCGGCCGTGAGGATGTTCCCGTTCAGCGTGATGGTCACCGCCTTGCGCACAGCGGTCGTCTGCTGAAGGGCGATGTCCCCGAACGCCGGCGGGTTCGCTGGGAACGTCGGGTCACCAAGTTCGATGTAGTTGAAGGCCGAGTTGAGCACGCCGCCCATGGCGTTCGCCATGAGCCGCTCGGCCTGCGTCACGACGAGGTTCTTGTCATCCTCGTGCGTGACCCACGGCCCGACGATGCCGGATGGGGTGACCTCGCGTGTCTGCACACGCAGGTGCCCCTTCGGGCCAGGGAAGCGGTCACCGTAGAGCGCGGTGCCAGAGATGCATCGCGGGACCACCACGCCGTCGGGCCGGCGCGCGAGGTGCTCGGGCAGCATGTCCCCAGCGAACTGGCGCCCGAGAAGCTGCGCCTTCCTGCGCCGGATGAAGTCCTCGGCCTTCCTGGTCATCTGCCTCTCCTACCCGACCAACACGACGAAGCCCGTACGAGCCTCGGGGTGCG
>JAHFBW010000291.1 GCA_023249845.1 Candidatus Eiseniibacteriota bacterium | reverse complement strand
CTGCATCGTGCGCAGATCCAGCAGCTCCACGTCCAGGCCCTCGTCGGCCAGCTCCTGCGCCGCCAGGTAGCCGCGCTGGACGAGCGCGCCGTAGGTGACGAGTGTGACGTCGGAACCGGGCCGCACGATCCGCGCGCGCCCGAACGGCACCATGTACTCGGGACCGGGGTAGGGCTCCTTCGCGTACGGCTGCCGGTACAGGTGCTTATGCTCGAGGAACAGCACCGGGTCATCGGCGCGCAGCGCCGTGCGCATGAGGCCCGCCGCGTCGCTGGCAGAGCTCGGCAGCACGACACGCAGGCCTGGGCAGTGCGCGAAGATGCTCTCGCCACACTGGCTGTGGTAGGGCGCGCCGCCGCCCAGGTAGCCCCCGTAGGCGGTGCGGATCACAACTGGGCAGGACCAGGCGTTGTTCGAGCGGTAGCGCATGTAGCACAACTCGTCGCGGATCTGCATCATCGCGGGCCAGATGTAGTCGAAGAACTGGATCTCCACGACGGGTTTCCAGCCGAGCGTCGCGAGGCCGATGGCGCGGCCCACGATGTTGGCCTCGGCGAGCGGCGAGTTGTACACGCGCTTGCTGCCGAACTGCTTCTGCAATCCCCACGTGACGCCGAACACGCCGCCTTTGCCCTTCAACTCACCGAGCACATCCTCGTGTGACGCATCCGCGACGTCCTGCCCGAACATGATGATGCGCGGATTGCGCTTCATCTCGTCGCGCATCGCGTAGTTGATGCTCTGGAGGATGGTCTCGCCCTGCGCGCCGGGTTCGGGCTTCGGTTCGGCGACGAACCGGTCGGAGCTGGGGTCCACGTCGGGCGAGAACACGTAGGCAGTCGCGGTGTGGGCGGGCGGCTGCGGGGAGGTCTGCGCCTGCTCGGAGGCGGCGCGGATCCCCGCAACCACGTCGGCGTGCAGCTTCTCCAGCTGGGCCTCGGTGAGCACTCCCTCTTGCACGAGGAAACGCGAGAACGTGCGCAGGCAGTCCTGCTCGGACTCCGCGGCGCGCTGCGACTGCGGCTTGTACTTGCTCTCATCGTCCGACATCGAGTGCGAATAGGGCCGTGTCACCTTCGCACGGACGAACGCCGGGCCCTTGCGCGCGCGGCACCACGCCACTGCTTCCTGCAGCACCCGGTAGGACGCGATCGGATCACAGCCGTCCACCTCCTCGACCCAGAACAGGTTCGGGAAGTCCTTCACCAGGCGGGCCACGTTGCCGCCGGCGGTCTGGACGTCCACGGGCACGGAGATGGCGTAGCCGTTGTCCTCGACCAGGAACACGACGGGAAGCTTGAGATTGCAGGCGCTGTTCAACGCCTCCCAGAACTCGCCCTCGCTCGTCGTACCGTCGCCCGCAGAGCAGTAGACGACCTCGTCCCCTTTGACGCGGCCGCGCAGCTCCGCGTGCTCGCCCTCGAGGTCCTTGTACTTGACCAGGGCCTCGGCGGCGCCCACGGCCTGGAGGAACTGCGTTCCCGTGGGGCTCGATTGCGACACGATGTTGAGCTTGCGGTGCCCCCAGTGGCTCGGCATCTGGCGCCCACCCGAGTTCGGGTCCTCGGCCGAGCCCACGGACGAGAGCAGCATCTCCTTCACCGTCATCCCGAGCCCGAGGCAGAGCGCGCGGTCGCGGTAGTAGGGATAGAAGTAGTCGTAGCCGGGCTTGAACGCCCGCCCCGCGGCGGCCAGCACGGCCTCGTGGCCGGCGCCCGAGATCTGGAAGAACACGAGGTTCAGCTTCTTGAGCCGGATCTCCTCATCGTCCGTCCGCCGCGACGTGAACATCGTGCGGTAGAGCTCCACGAGCTCCTCGGAGCGGAGCCCGCCCCAGCGGGCGGTCGCGGACGCGGCAGGCTTGACGGAGGCCATGGCAGGGGATCTCCCGGAAGACTCGAGGCTGCAATCCAATTGAATCTACCGGACCTCGCGAGCACGCGGCAACCGGAGCCTCGCGCGGTTGCTATCGAGCCAGCGGCGGTCCTCCGCATCGAGGACGTTACGATCGATGGAGTCCAGCACGGCCAACGCGCCGGCGCGGTCACCGCGCTGCGCCAGCTCCATGGCGCGATCCCCCACGACCCTCATGTCCATGCGCCGGGCCATGAGCTGGGCTCGCGAACGGAAGTCATCGCGTCCGGTCGCTCCGGCGGCGCGGCGAAATGCCGCCGCGGCCTCGGCGTGACGCAGGGCGTTCGCGGCCTTGACGCCCGCGTTGTATTCCGCGATGGCCCGGTTCTCGCGCTGCGCGTCCGCCTGCTTCGCTCGCGCCTGCGCGAACTGTTCGAGGTAGCGATCGGCCTCGCCCGCGAGTTCGGGATCATCCGCCACATGCCGCCTCGCGACGCGCAAGCGCTCCTCGGCCTGCTCGGGATCGCCGGTCGAGACCAGGAGATTCGCCGCGCGGACGTCTCCCGCCAGCAGCGCGGTGCGTGCCGCGCGCCTCAACTCGGGTGACCCGCCGGGTGGGAAGTAGCGCTCGACAAGCGCCGCGGCCTGGGACTCGCGTCCGGTGAGCGCCGCGAGCGCGACGCGATCGAGTTCGACGTCGGCGCGGCCCGGCAGTAGCGCTGCCGCGCGTTCGGCGAGCGCCCATCCGGGCTCGGCGTCCGGCTCGTGCCACACCACCCAGGTGCGGGCGAGCAGCGCCAGCAGTTCGGGGTCGTCAGCCGCCACGATGCGCGCTCGTTCGAGCGCTCGCCGCGCCGCGAGCGCCACGGCCTTCCGCTCATCCTGTGCCTTCCGACGGCTCACGTCGAGCAGCGTCTGCGAAGCGATCAGCTTGACCGCGGGCACGGAGACCGGCTCGCGCGCGAGCGAGCGATCGAACCACGAGCGGGCCTCGGCGCGGCGGCCGCGCTGAAGTTCAAGCCAGCCCATGCCGGCGCACGCGTCGGCATCGCGCGCATCGCGGTCCAGTGCCGCTCGCAGGTGCACTTCCCCCTCCTCGCGCTGCGGGGTGGGCCGCGCGAGGAAGCCGATGCCGAGCGACGCGAGCACCTCCCCAACCGGCACCCGATCGCGCACGCGCGGCAAAGGCCGCGAAGTCGCGCTCCTGGCCGGAGCCCAGTCGCGCTCCACGAAGCGCTGGCGTTCGACGTAGGCGAGCAGGCGGAGTCGGAGCGCATCCTCGTCGCCGAACTCGCGACGGAACGCCTCCGCGAATCGGTCGCCGTCGCGCGTCGCGACCAGCACGCGCTCGAGTCGGGCCGGCTCCGCTTCACGACCCGAGAGCAGCAAGTGCGTGAGCAACCACGACTCAGCGTAGAACGTGCCGCGGCGGTCCCCCTCGTGGTAGGCGGACGCCCCCTGCGTCACCGCGAACAGCTCCGGGAGACCGATCAGGTCGTGCGACTCGAGCCACTCGACGTGGTGCGCCACGGGGCCGCCCGCCCGCGCGTGTCCGCTTTCGGCATGAAACGTGGAGAAATACTCCGCGAGTCCCTCGTTCAGCCACAACGGCGCCTCGGGAAGCGCGGCGTCCAGGAGCGCGTGGATGTACTCGTGCTGCGCCACACTCGGCGTGCGCCCTTGGTCGTCCACTAACAGAAGCCGCCGACGGTCGGGGCCGGCGTGGAAGAAGCCGGCGACGTCGTCCTTCAAGCCTCGCCACGTCGGTGCGTACGCTCGCGCCACCGCCTCGTCCCGGAACACGATCACCTGCACGGGCGCGCCCTCGACGACCAGGGCGGGCGTCGCGGTGGCGAGGGCAGCGCGCAGGTCCTCGAGACGTTCCGCGATGCGCTCGCCCACTGCTCGGCCGGCGTCCGTCAGCACCTCGAGGTGTTCGGTTCGGATGCCGGTCCAGGTGCGTGCCGCGACCGACGCCGCGCCCGCTGCGTACACGGGTGACGCGAGCGCGGCAGCCAGCGCCATGACGGTCCACGCGCCTCGCCTGGCGATCCGCATCGAGCAGCGCATCGCGACCACTCGATCAGTAGCCGATCGCGCAGCCATCCTTGCGGCGCTCCGTCGCGCCGGCGTAGACGCCAGTCTTCGGGTCGCGCCAGACGGCCTGATAGCCCCCATACTGGCCGACCAATTCGCTCTCGAGCCGGTGGCCGCGCCGCTTGAGCTCGGCGAGCACGGACTCTGGCAGTCCGTCCTCGATGTGCAGGATGCCGCCGTCCTTCATGACCGTGCCGGTGGGCTCGCTCGAGCCCGTGTGGTGGAAGCGGATGGCGTCACCTGCTTCCTGAAGATTCATGCCGAAGTCCACCAGGTTCACGACCACCTGCGCGTGGCCCTGCGGCTGCATGTCGCCGCCCATCAGGCCGAACGCCATCACCGGCTCGCCGTCCTTGCTCATGAACGCTGGGATGATGGTGTGGAACGGCCGCTTGCCCGGCGCGTACGAGTTTGGGCGGCCGGGCTTCAGGTCGAACAGGTTGCCGCGGTCCTGGATGC
>JAHFBW010000290.1 GCA_023249845.1 Candidatus Eiseniibacteriota bacterium | reverse complement strand
GCGCGCCAGGCGCGCGGCCACCGCCCCACCGATGTAACCCGTCGCTCCTGTGACGAAGATGCGCTCGTTCATGGTCCTGTTCCCTCAGGCCCGGCAGATCCCGGGAGAGTTTTCGGCCCGGCGCCGCGCGGCTTGAGTGTGTTGTTGGGGAGACGCCGTGACTGCACGACGTAAGCTGTCTGATGCCGTCGTATTCCCAGCCGGCCGTCACGGTTGGGCAAATCCCCCCGCTCGCCGAATGCGTGGTGTTTGTGTGGGATAGGGGTGCCATCGCGAACCGGATGAACGAGGCCGAAGTGGTACCGGCGGAGCGACGCGCCGAGTCCCTCGTGTGCGGCGCCGGCTGCACGCAGCGCTGCGCGGGTTTTGCTGCACCGGAGTGAACCGCGGCCGCGAGCGCCGGCGGCGCGCGTCCGAGCGTTCGCGCGCTACTCGCCTCGGTAGGTGCAGCGCGCCGTGCAGGTCTCGTGCACGGTGATGGCCGCGAGGTGCGGCACCAGCGCGCCCAGGCGATCCCACAGCCACTGGGCCAGGTTCTCCGACGTGGGATTCTCGAGCCCGGCGACGTCATTCAACACACGGTGATCGAGCTCCTGCCTGAGCACCGGTTCGACACGCGCCGCGATCTCGCCGAAGTCCACCAGCCACCCGAGCTTCGGATCCACATCGCCGGCCACGCACACTTCGATGCGGTACGAGTGCCCGTGCATGCGGAAACACTTGTGGTCGGGCGGCACCCGCGGCAGACGGTGCGCGGACTCGAAGCGGAACTCCTTCACCAGCTCGACTCGCACGGCGGCTCGGGCCTCTAGACGGGGGTGGCGTAGCGCGTGGGGTCCGGGACCCCGGCCTCGCGGAAGCCATTCGCGCGCAGCCGGCAGCTGTCGCATGCGCCGCACGCGAGTCCCGCGGGGGAGGGATCGTAGCATGAATGCGTGAGCGCGTAGTCCACGCCGAGCGCCACGCCGAGGCGGATGATGCCTGCCTTGTCGAGCTGCATGAGCGGGGTGTGCACGGCGAAGCGCGCGCCCTCGACGCCGGCCCGCGTCGCGACGCCGGCGAGCGCCTCGAACGCGCGCACGAACTCGGGCCGGCAGTCGGGGTAGCCCGAGTAGTCGAGCACGTTCATGCCGGCCACGAGGTCGGTGGCACCGAGCGTCTCGGCGAGGCCGAGCGCCACGGACAGGAACACACTGTTGCGCGCGGGCACATACGTGCTGGGGATGGCTGCCGCCATGGCCGCCTCGTCGCGGTGCCTGGGCACCGCGACATCGGACGTGAGTGACGAGCCGCCGATGGCGCGCAGGTCCACGCTCACGACGCGATGGTCGCGCACGCCCTGCGCCTCGGCCACGCGCCGGGCCGCGTCCAGCTCGATGCGATGGCGCTGGCCGTAATCCACGGCCAGCGTGTGGCACGTGAAGCCCTGTGCGCGCGCCCACGCCAGGCACGTCGTGGAGTCGAGACCGCCGGACAGGAGGATGACGCAGGACTTGCCGGACTTTCTTGTCACGTTGCCGGCCTCCGGCAGGCGCGGAGCGGGGGCGTTCGTCATACGCCGCGCTTCGCTCCCCACAGCCACACGTGCAGCCGCGGGGACAGCCGCAGTCCCTCGCGCAGGCACAGTTCGGCGAGCGTCAGCGCGCGCGCCCGCACCGCCGCGTCGGTGAGCCCCTCCGGCATCAGCATGACGCGATCCCGGGGCAGTTCGTGCGCGCGGATCTGCTCGAGCGCGGCGGAATCGTCACCCTCGGCCACCACGATCTTCACCGTGGTGCGCGGGTCGCCCATGAAGCGCGCGGCGTGTGCCCACGTGCCGGCCCAGTGTTCGGTGACGCCGGGCAGCTTGGGCGACCACATGTAGTGGAGCCGCGCGTGCTCGAGCGGGGGCGGAGCGCTGCCGCTCGTCTCCACCTCGACACGCGGCCACTGGCCGAGCGCGGCGGTGAGCAGGCGGTCGACGCCGGGGCGCGTGAGTGGTTCGCCGCCCGTGACCACCAGCAGCGGCGCGGCTCCGAGCGCGCGCAGCTCGCCGAACGCTTCCGCGATGGTGCAGTCGCGGCCGTGGCTCGCGTCCCAGGTGTACTTCGTATCGCACCAACGGCAGCCCACGTCGCAGCCTTGCAGCCGCAGGAAGTGCGCAGGCGTGCCGGCCGAGGGGCCCTCGCCCTGCAGCGAGCGGAACAGTTCGGCGACGCGAAGCGTCACGGTGTGCGAAGGCGCGTCGGGCGCGGCGGGAGGCTTCAGGGCTTCTGGAACTCCGTCGGCGCGAACGACTGCACCGTCTCGATCCTGCTCGTGAACACGTTGGTCGAATCGCGCATGTGCGCGGTCGGGAACCACAGCCCGCCGTGCTGCTCCCAGCCCTGCCAGGTGTAGGCCTCGGGCGGTGGCTGGTCGCCCTCGAGCACCATCTCCCAACGCTCGACCCGGTGATCGGCGCGGTTCACGTACACCCAGTAGCGGTCGCCCGGCGTGAGCCCGACGTGATCGAACGACAGCGCCAGCCGGTCGTACTCCTTCCCGGCCATCGTGGTATCGCCCGCATACTTCAACGTCACGCCCGGGTCGCGGAGCTTGTAGGGCATCAGCATCCAGTAGGTGTCGTTGATCCACAGCGCGTTCGCGCGCTGGATCAGCTTCTTGAGCGAATCGCCCTCGATCCTGTTGCCGTTCATCCACGCCATGCCGCTGGTGGTGTCGCCGAGCGTGTGGATGAACGTGTAGCTCTGCCCCTGGCGGTTCACCCCGTCCACGCGATGCCTGCCGGTCATCTTGTCCCACGCGTGCCGGCGCGACGAGCGCACCGAGTCGCCCAGCATGGAACCGAAGGACCAGCGCAGGCCGCGCAGCGAGTCCCACTGCTTTTTGCCACCGAGCGCGGTCATGACCTGGTCGGCGATGGCGATCGCCTTGGGATCGGAGCCGCTCGCGTCCTGCGCCGCATGCTGCGCGCAGGCGCCCAGCACGAACGCGGTGGCCAGCAGCGCCACGGGCAGGGTGAGGCCACGTGACGCGCGCATCAGTGCCTCCCGCCGCGCGCGAGGTCGAACTGCTTCTCGCAGTTGAAGCACTTCCAGTGGAAGGTGGCCGCGGCGGCCGGCCACGTCACCCAGTCGTGACGACCGCAGCCGGGGCACGAGATGCGTTCGCGGTTGCTCGAGCCGGAGCCCGGCGTGCTGCTGGGGGGCGTGGTCATGGGCACCTTCCTTTGCGACCGTGCGTGAGGGATGGCCGTCCGAAGGCGGCAGTATACCGGGCGGGCGGGCGGCGGCGAAGGTGGTCCGCGGCCGGCGGCGTCAGCGCCCGCGCTGCGCCCGGCGCGAGTAGATGCCCAGGCAGCGGTCCTGCACCACGCGGTAGCCCGCCGCCACGAGCCGCGCGGCCGACGCGTCGTGGCGGATTCCGGATTGCAGCCACACCACCCGTGGCCGGAGTGACGCGGGCAGCGCCAGCAACTGGTCGGCGACTTCCGGGATGGCGTCCGGACGCCGGAACACGTTCACGATGTCCGGGGCTTCGCGCAGCTCGGCGAGCGAGGCGAGCGTCGGCTGGCCCAGGGATTCCTTCACCATCGGGTTCACGCCGATCACCCGCACGCCGGAATGCACGAGCAGCTCCGGGATGTTGAACGCCGGTGCATCGGGGTCGCGACCATCCTTGATGCCCACGACCGCGACGGTCTTCATGTCGCGCGCGATGGCGGTGAGCGCGGCCTCGTCCTCGACGAGCTCGCCGCTCACGGCGTGATCTCTCCCGGCGCGGGAGTGCGCAGCGCCTCGAGGCCATGCGTGAGCAGCACGGCCAGCCTGTTCGCGAACTGCGAGCGCGGCAGCGCGGCGTCGGCGCCCGCGGCCAGCGCGTCCCTGCGGAGCGCGATCTCCACGTGCGAGAAGAATCCCACCACAGGCACGGCCGGTGCAACGGCCTTGATCGCCGCCACGAGCACCACCGCGTCCGCGGCGTGCAGATCGATGATCACGAGCTTGGGTCGCGCTTCGGCCACGCGCGCCGCGGCGTGCTGCGGCGCGACCAGCTCGAGTTCGACGCGGCTCGCCCTGGCGGTGGCCGCGACCTTGGTGGCGAAGAACAGGTCGGGGATCACCGCGAGCACGTGGCGTTTCGTGGCCAGGGTCATGATCGGGTCTCGCGGGGCGAGCGGGATGAGCAGCGACTACGGAGCCCGCAGGGTCGGTGGGATGAGGCACGTCGCGCGGCCAGCTGACCCCGACAGTGAGCGGCCGTGTGCATCGAGTCAACCGGGCGGAGTCTCGACGCTGATCGCTGGGCCTGAGCCGCACGCGGCAGTCCGGAGGGCATTCCCTGCGCGCAGACGTTCGCATCGCAGCGCTCTCGATGATCGTGGCGACAACCCTCACGGCGTGCACCCAGGGCGGTGGCGGTGCGCTGTCCGCGGTCGCCTCA
>JAHFBW010000045.1:2845-18069 GCA_023249845.1 Candidatus Eiseniibacteriota bacterium | reverse complement strand
CTAGGGCAGTTGGGAGAGCCCGAGGCGGGCGTGGCCCAGGCCGAACGCGTGCTGGCGGACGCGCCGAACGACGCGCGAGTGCGTTACAACGCGGCCTGCGCCTTCTCCCGCGCCGGGCGGACCGAACGCGCGATCGAACAGCTCCAGGTCATGGTGAAGCTGATCCCGAACCACCTCACGGATTGGGTGCGGCGGGACCCGGACCTCGCGAGCCTCCACGAACACCCCGAGTTCGTGAGGATGTTCGGAGGCTCCTGAGGGGCCGGCGGCCATGACGCGGTCGCTTGCGGGAGCGCACGGGCCCGCAGCCCCGCAGCCGCGCCGGCGTCACCCACGAGAATGCGCGGTTCGCCGCAGGGCGGACGCTGCGATCAGTCCTTCTTCGTCGCACCCTGGGCGGCGTGCCGGCGGATGGTCTCCTCGATCTTCTCGAGCTTGAAGCGGTTCAACCTCACCACCGTGGCAGCGGCACGGAATGCCGGCGGAAGCACGCCGAGCGCGGCCGCCTTGTCCTCGACCTCGACGATCATCCAGGCGCTGTGCACGCCGTCCATGCAGCCCCACTCGGCGTGCGTCAGGTAGTGCGACCCCGTCGACAGGAACACCTGCACCACCCGCGCGCACGCCAGCTCATCGGCGTCGTGCGGCACCTCGATCAGGAACTTCGGCACGTCGAACCTCCTCGCTGGGCTGTGTTCCGGCGCGAGCCTACACCGTCAGCAGGTAGCGGTGCACCGAGTAGATCGCGGCCGAGCCCTCGCCCACGGCGGCCGCGATGCGGCGATTGGCCCCCGAGCGCACGTCGCCCGCGGCGAACACGCCGGGCACGCTCGTCTCGAACATGAGCGGATCTCGCTCGAGCGGCCACGTGCGATCGCCGCGCGGCAGGTCGAGGCCGGTGACGATGAAGCCCTTGGGGTCGAGCTTGATGAAGCTCGCGAATCGCTCGGTGCGCGGCGCCACGCCGATGTAGACGAACATCGCGCCCACGTCGAGCGAGTGGATCTCGCCGCTGTCGATCCCCCGGATCGTCAGCTTTTCGAGATGCCCGCCGCCGCAGGCTTCGATCACCTCGACGCGCGTCTTGACGGCGATGTTGCTCGTGCCTTCGACTCGCTCGACCAGGTAGCGGGACATGGTGGGCCCGAGCGCAGGCGCTCGCACGAGCATGGTGACGTGGCGCGCGTAGCGCGAGAAGAACAGCGCCCCCTGGCCGGCGGAGTTGGCGCCGCCCACGATGGCCACGTCCTGTCCGCGATGGAGCGCCGCCTCGGACATGGCCGCGCCGTAGTAGATGCCGGCGCCCACGAGCGGCGCCACGCCGGGCACGTTGAGTTCTCGCACCGCCATGCCGGTCGTGAGGACGAGCGCGTGGCAGGCGAGCTCCGTGCCGTCGGCGAGCGTCACGTACCGATACGGATCCTCCCGGCGGAGGCTCGCCACGGGCTGGCCGACGAGCAGCTCGGCGCCGAAGCGGCGGGCTTGCGCCACGGCCCGCTGTGCCAAGTCGGCGCCGGTGACACCACCCGGGAAGCCGAGGTAGTTCTCGATAAACGAGCTGCTCCCGGCCTGACCACCCGGGGCGTGTTCCTCGACGAGCAGCGTGTGCAGGCCATCGGAGGCCGCGTAGACCGCGTTCGCCAGGCCCGAGGGGCCGCCGCCCACGATGATGACGTCGTAGAACGGTTTGGTCGCCGCCGTGCGAAGTCCGACCTTCGCCGCCAGTTCGGCGTTGCTCGGCGCCACGAGCGCGGTGCCGTCGGGGAGCAACACCACGGGCAGTCGAGGGGAGTCGCCGACGGCCGACGCGACAAGTGCTTTCGCCGACTCGTCGGCATCGAGGTCGTTCCACTGGTAGGGGACCTGGTTGCGCGACAGGAACTCGCGCGTGGCGTGACTCTGGGGAGACCACCGCGAACCCATGACGCGGATGCCCTCGAAGGTCGGGCGCACGCGCGTCCCCCACGACACGAGCAGGTCGTCGAGCACTGGGTAGAGCTTCTCCTCAGGCGGGTCCCACGGCTTCATGAGGTAGTGCTGGAGCCCGACCTCGTTGATCGCGGAGATGGCCGCGTCGGTGTCCGCGTATGCCGTGAGCAGAACCCGCACGGCCTCGGGATAGAGTGTCCGTGCCTGCGCCAGGAACTCGATCCCGGTCATCTGAGGCATGCGCTGGTCCACGAGCAACAGGGCCACGGAACCCGACCTTCGCTGGACCTGGCGTAGCGTCTCCAGCGCCTCGGCGCCCGAGTTCGCCGCGAGGACCCGGTAACCATCCGAGTAGTGGCGGCGCAGGTCGCGTTCGATCGCGCTCAACACCTCGCGGTCGTCGTCCACCGAGAGCAGGATCGGCTTAGCCATTCCGGTTGGCCTCGCGGAGGTCCATGGCCGTCGCGATGGGGCGTGGTGTCATCGGGGATCCCCGTCCGCCGGGGAAGCCTTGAGGCGGGGCAGGCTCACCATGAACTCGGTGCGGCCTGGCCGGGAATCCAGCTCGATCTGTCCTTCGTGCTGGTTCACGAGCTGTCGCGCAATATCCAGGCCCAGACCGGTTCCCTCGCCCATCGGCTTCGTGGTGAAGAACGGCTCGAAGATCCGGTCCATGAGTTCCGCCGGGACGCCGGGGCCGTCGTCGGTGACGCGCACGATGACCCGATCGCCCTGCGTGCACGCCTTCACCTCGACATGGCCCGACACGGGTGCCGCGTCGATCGCATTGTCGATCAGGTTCGTCCACACCTGGTTCAACTCTCCTCCGAATCCCTGAACCGACGGCAGACCCTCGGGTACCGAAATGCTCACGTTCACCGACTTCCTGCGTGCTTTGCCGCCGAGCACGGCCAGCGTGTCGGCGAGCCCACGTGCCACATCCACCGGTTTGGGCACGTTCGACTGGTCCATGTGCGTGAAGCCCTTGATGGCCGCGACCAGCGTGTGGATGCGCGCCGCCGCGGTCTCCAGCTCCTTGAGCAGACGCTGCGCCCGGCACGCGGCGCCGATCGAGTGGAGCGCGAACTCGAGCGCATCGGGTGGGACCTGTTCGGCGAGGACGTCGAGACTCTTCACCGTGACCGGCGTCTCAACCAGGGCCGCGGCGACGTCGCTGCGGAAGCCCCGGCGCGAGAGCCACTCCTGCACCTCGTCCTCGCGGTCGGCGCGCTCGAGTGGCGTGAGCGCCAGCCGCGTGCCGTGCTGTTCGCACTCCTGCCGCACGCGGTCCACGGCCGTCAGACGATCCGGCGAGAGCCCCACGGCGCCCAGCGCGAGCGCCGTCGCCTCCAGTTCGAACAGCCGGCCATCCAGTTCCTTGGCACTCCTCGCGAGCGCCGAGGCGGGATTGTTGAGCTCGTGCGCCAGTCCGGCGGCGAGCCGGCCGAGCGATAGCATCTTCTCGTCATGGATGTCGCTCTTCGTGAATCTTCGGGTCCGATCGAGCATGACGTGGACGAGCGTCGCGGTGAGGTCCGGGCAGCGCACGATCATCTCGGGGAAGTGATCGGCGCTCATCATGGAGATCTCGCTCGGCGATTCCGCCGTGACACGTCCTGGGGCGCTCACGAGGCGCGAGTAGGGCAGCACGCCCGAGACGTCGCCCGCGTGCCATTCCATGATCTTGCGCGGGCCCCCGCCCCGGTCCACGCGGATCGCCATGTGACCCGTGAGCACCACGTTCAGCGTGCGAAGCGGTTTTTCGGGCGAGAAGATCGATTCGCCCGTGTCGAAGTGCTGGACCACGGAACGGGCCGCAAGCCACTCCAGCTGCTCGCGCGGTGTGTTCGCGAGCGTGCGGTGGCTCAAGAGTCGCTGAACAAGATCCGTATCGGACAGGGGTCGGACTCCGGGGGCTTGGGAACGCGAATGAAGAGCGGGAGCGAGATGGGATTCTCCCCGGTGGTCGCGCGTCAGGCAAGGCGCCGCGAGTGGTCCGGGGCGAAGCTTCGGTCGCTCGCAGCTTGCGGTGGGTTCCCGCGGCATAGGACAATCGATGGTTCATGGCCACGTCGAACGGCTCCCGCATCGGTCGCTACCAGGTCTTGGCGCTCCTCGGCAGAGGGGGCATGGGCGAGGTCTACCGCGCGCTCGACGACCGGCTCGGCCGCGAAGTCGCCGTGAAGGTGCTGCCCGCCGTGTTCAGTGCCGACGCCGAGCGCCTCAAGCGCTTCGACCAGGAGGCTCGCGCCGCCGGCGCCCTGAATCACCCGAACGTGCTCGCCATCCTCGACATCGGCACGCAGGACGGCGCGCCCTACATCGTGTCGGAGCTGCTCGAGGGGAGCACGCTCCGGGAGCGGCTCGCGGGGGGTGCGCTGCCCCTGCGCAAGGTGATCGAGTTCGGCTCCCAGGTCGCGCGCGGCCTCGCGGCGGCGCACGCCAAGGGCATCGTCCACCGGGACCTCAAGCCTGAGAACCTGTTCGTCACGCGCGATGGCCACGTCAAGATACTCGACTTCGGGCTCGCCAAGCTGGTTCGCAGCGACAGCGGTTCCTCGCCGCGGAACGATTCGCTCGCTGCGACGATGACCGAGGTGGGCCAGGTGCTCGGCACCGTCGGTTACATGGCGCCTGAGCAGGTGCGAGGTGAGCCCGCGGATCACCGCGCCGACATCTTCGCGCTGGGTTGCGTGCTCTACGAGCTGGCCACGGGACGGGCGCCGTTTCACCACGGCACCTCGGCCGACACGATGGCGGCGATCGTGCGCGACGACCTGCCACCGTTCCCCGCGGAGTTGGAACGGCAGGCGGCCGGGCTCGCGGCGCTCGTGCGGCGCTGTGTCGAGAAGTCGGCGACCGAGCGATTCGAGTCCGCACGCGACCTGGCGTATGCGCTCGAGGCGTTCGGCCACGTGGTCTCCCTGTCACCCGGGGAGGAAAGCGCGCCCGCGGGGGCTTCGCCCTCCGAACAGATCTATCAGCGCGTCACGTTCCGCCGCGGCTGCATCTGGTCGGCTCGATTCACCGCTGACGCGCACTCGGTCATGTACGGCGCGAGCTGGGAGGGGAAGCCGCTCGAGATGTTCTGGGCCCACATCGGGAACCCCGAGGCGCGCACACTGGGCTTCCGCGACACGGACCTGCTGAGCGTCTCGTCGTCGAACGAGATGGCGATCCTGCTGCGCACGGAGTTCGTGACGTCGTTCGACCGCCGCGGCACGCTCGCTCGCGTCCCGCCGATGGGCGGCGCGGCCCGCGAACTCCTGAACGACGTGCACGCCGCGGATTGGAGTCCGGATGGGGCCCAGCTCGCGGTGGCGCGCTGGAAGGAGGGCATGATCCGGATCGAGTACCCGATCGGGAATGTGCTCTACAAGACGTCCGGGTGGGTGAGCTTCATTCGCTTCTCGCCGGACGGCCAGTCCATCGCGTTCCTGGATCATCCGAGCCGCAACAGCGACTCCGCGCGGCTGAGCGTGGTGGATCGCCGCGGCGAACGGCGCGCGCTCACCGACCTGTGGGGCACCATGCGCGGGCTGGCGTGGGCGCCGTCAGGGCGTGAAGTTTGGTTCACGGCCGATCGCGGCGGCGCCGCGCGCGGGCTGTACGCGGCCTCGCTCGACGGCTCGCTCCGGCGCGTCCTCCAGCTGGCGAGCAATCTCACGCTTCACGACATCGCCCGAGACGGGCGCGTTCTCCTGGGCCACGGACCCGAGCGCGCCGGCATCAACGGGCTGGCGCCGGGCGAGACGCAGGAGCGCGACCTGTCGTGGCTCGACTGGTCGCTCGTGCAGGGCCTGTCGCCGGACGGGCGCACGATCGTGCTCGACGAGACGGCCGAGGGCGGGGGTGACAAGGGCTCCGTGTACATACGATCCACCGACGGCGCCCCGGCGATCCGATTGGGCGACGGCTCGGCGCGCGCGATCTCGCCCGACGGCCAGTGGGTCATCGCGTCAGCCGACGCCGGCCAGCACGGCTCGCTCGTCATGCTGCCGACCGGCGTCGGCGAGCCGAGGCCGATCCAGCACGGCAACCTGTTCTGTCATTACATCCGGTGGCTGCCGGGCGAGAAGCGGCTGGTGATCTCGGGGAATGAGCCGGGCCAGGGCGTGCGCCTGTTCACGCTCGATCCCGATACCGGCGAGTACCAGGCATTCACACCCGAGGGCATCGACTTCATGGAGTTCGAGGTGCTGCCGGGCGGCCAGTGGGCTTCCGTGACCACGTCGGACCAGGAGCATCGCACGTACGCGATCGACGGTTCCGAATCGAAACCCATCCCGCATCTCACGCGTACCGATCGCATCGTGAGCTGGCTGCCCGAGGCCACCGCCCTGCTGGCGTATCGCACGAACGAACTGCCCGCGCGCATCTTCCGCGTGGACTTGGAGTCCGGACAGCGCACGCCGTGGCGGGACCTCACGCCACCGGATCCCACCGGCATCTATCGAGTTGGAAGGCTCCGCATGAGCCAGGACCTCACGGCCTACGCCTACACTTACTATATGCAGCTCGTGGATCTGCATGTGGCGACGGGGCTCCGCTAGCGGTACCGTGCGGGTTCCGGGGCGGCGAACCGAATGCGCCGGAGTAGGGAGCGACGCTTGCGGTGGCGGGGCGGCGGCAGCGTTCGAACGTCGAGGATCGCCGCGCCCGCGCCTCGGGTGCGATGGCGCTCGGGGTTGGTGCGACGCTGCTCATCCTGTTTGTTGCCATGCACTTCAGCGCCGACCCTCGTGAGTTGCTGCAACAGGCACTGGGGCTGGACACGAGCACTCCGGTGGAACGTGTGCGCGGATTCCGGAAGGGACTTAAGACGCGAGACTTCCCCCAGGGCGACACGTTCAACGAAGCGAGGCTGCAGATCTGAAGTCTGCCCGGTGACACGCCGGGCATCCGTCCCGTTCACCCGAGTGCCTGACGTCGTGGGTGCTCACGAGGTTCGCATGGCGAAGGCTCGGCTCCGCGCGCTGTCGCTGTTGTGCGTCGCGGTCCTCGCGCTCCCCGGCTGCGCCACACTCAAGCAACTCGCCGTGCTGCGCACGGTCACGTTCGAGTTCGCGGGAGTGTCCGACGTGCGCGTGGCGGGCGTGAGCATCGGGGAGGGCGCGAGCTTCACCCGACTGTCCGTCACCGACGCGGCCCGGCTGGGCGCGGCGGTGGTCGCCAAGGACGTCCCGCTCGAGATGGTTGCGCACGTGAGTGCCGCGAATCCCAAGACAAACACGGTCCGTGCGCAGATGGTGGGACTCGACTGGACGCTGTTCATCGAGGACCGCCGCATGCTCACGGGCGGGCTCACGCGCATCGTGGCGATCGACCCCGGGAAATCCGAGGACGTCCCGCTGAGCGTTCGCCTCGACCTGCTGTCGTTGGGAAGCGGCGGCGCGCGTGACCTCTACGACGTGGCGCTCGCGGTGGCGGGACAGGGGTCCCTCCAGAAGGATCTGCGCCTCGAACTCGTGCCCACGATCGAGACGCCGATCGGACCGATGCGCTTCCCGGCGCCGGTCGTCGTGAAGCGGGGCGCGACGACGCACTGACCTCCGGCGCACGAGCGAGTGGTCACGCGAGGAGCCGCACCGCGACGCTCAGCGCTCGACGCGAATCGGCACGCTCGCGCGCTTGTGGTCCCAGGCGATGACGAGCCAGCCCTCGTCCCCTCGCGTTTCGAGCGACAGCGTGAGCTGTTCCACTGGTTCGGCGAGCGGTTTCAGCTCGAGCTTCACGCGCGCGACGTCGCTCGCGCGATCGTACTGTGTGCCCCACTGTCCCGATTGCGCGTTCACGATGAGCCACCAGCCCCGCGGCGACGGCAGCGTCCACAGCGAGTAGAGGCCCGCACGCAGCTTCTTACCACGCACGCGCAGCGCGTGCGTGGTCCGGAACTGCGTCGCGGCGTTGGCGCCCGTGCGCCACACGATGTCCCAGGGCACCACGTCGCCGAACACCTCGCGACCGCGCTTCCACGGCCGGCCGTAGTCGAGCCAGAGTTGGGCGGCGCCGAGAGTCGCGCGCACCGTGTCACGGGAGGAAAGCGCGCCGATCGGCCGGTCGGCGAAGGCTTCGGCTTCCGCCGCGAGATCGGGCGGTGAGATGCGTTCGGCTTCGGCCTGGAAGACGCTGCCGTGGCCGCTGAACGACACCAGGCTTCGATCACCATCGCGCACCAACCGGAACGGCGGCACGCGGCCGACCGGCGTGTCCACGACGAGCAGCAGCGTGTCGGGAGCGGTGCGCACGACGTTGCCGCGCAGCACCGGGCCGCCGAGCGGCACCATCGCCAGCACCACGGAATCCGCGAGCGCTCCTCGGGCCTGCCAGGCGATCTGGTCCATGATACCCATGACGCCGTTCAATGACGGTACGGCGCCCGGTCCGGCCCGGACGCGCGCGGTCGCGGTGCTGTCCCCGCGCGGCGTCGTGACGAGCGCGGAGTCGCCGAGGAACTCGATCGTGGCGCGGGTCTCGCCCACGCCCGGGGGCGAGCCCATCGCACGCGAGGCCATCTCGAAACGCCGCACGGTGCCGTCCGGGGCCAGGTCCATGGAGTAGGCGCGATGCAGGCTCCTCGGCGTGCGCACGATGTACTCGCCGCGCACCTGCGAGGGCGAGCGCGTCACAGTCTCCAGCGACAGCGTGTCACGGCCGAGCCGGACGACGTAGGAGTACGTGGAGTCGGCCCGGGCCGGGGTGGCCGCCAGGACGAGGAACGGCACCATGGCCGCGAACACGCGGCGGCGGCGCAATGTCATCCGGACGTGCGGGGCCGCGAGCCGGCTCAGCCGACCACGTAGCGGTCGGCCACGTCGAGCGCCTGGTCGATCATCGCCAGGCCTTCTCGCAGTTCGTCCGCGGTGGTGGTGCAGGGCGGCGTGACCTGGAGCCGGTTGAAGTGCGAGAACGGCCACACCCCGGCGTTCTTGCACGCCGTGAGCACCTCGACCATGGGCTTCGCGTCCGCGCCCGAGGCATTGAACGGCACCAGCGGCTCGCGCGACTTTCGGTTCTTCACGAGCTCGATCGCCCAGAACACCCCGAGCCCGCGCACCTCGCCCACGCTCGGGTGCTTGGCGGCGATGCGCGCCAGCTCGGGTCCGATGATGTCCGAGCCCATCGCGCGGGCGTGCTCGACGATGCGCTCCTCCTTGAAGATGCCGATGCTGGCCACGATCGAGGCGCAGGCGAGCGGGTGCCCGCTGTACGTGAGGCCGCCCGGGAACACGCGCTCCTTGAATGTGTCCGCGATGCGGCGCGAGATCACCACGCCGCCCACCGGCACGTAGCCCGAGTTCGAGCCCTTCGCGAACGTGATGAGGTCGGGCGTCACCTTCCAGCGGTCCACCGCGAACCACTCGCCGCAGCGGCCGAACCCCGCCATGACCTCGTCGCAGATCATCACGATGCCGTGCTTGTCGCAGAGGGCGCGCACGCCCGCCAGGTAGCCATCGGGCGGAACGAGGATGCCGTTCGTGCCCACGACCGTTTCCAAGATGATCGCGGCCACCGTGTGCGGGCCCTCCACCATGAGCACCTCGGCCAGGTGCTGGAGCGCGCGCTCGCACTCCTCGGCGCTCGTCGTGGCGTGGAACGCGGAACGGTAGAGGTACGGCCCCCAGAACTTGACCGCGCCCGGCGTCGAGGGCTCGTTACCCCAGCGGCGCGGGTCGCCGGTCAGACCGATGCTCGTTCCGGTCGCGCCGTGGTAGCTCCGGTACGTGGACAGCACCTTGAGCCGGCCGGTGTGGCCGCGCGCCAGTCGCACCGCGTTCTCCACCGCCTCGGTGCCACCATTGGTGAAAAACACCATGTCGAGGTCGCCTGGCGCGAGTTCGGTGATCAGCCTTGCGGCCTCGCTGCGCATGTCGTTCGCCATGGATGGCGCGATCGTGCACAGCCTCGCCGCCTGCTCCTGGATGGCCGCGACCAGCTTGGGGTGCTGGTGGCCGATGTTCACGTTCACGAGCTGGCTCGAGAAATCGAGCCACGAGCGGCCTTTGTCGTCCCACATTCGGGAGCCCTTCGCCCCGGCGATGACGACGGGTGAGAGCGCTCCCTGCGCGGACCACGAGTGGAAGACGTGCGCGCGGTCCATGGCGTAGGCCGCGGCCAGGTAGGGCGAGGTGTTGAGGTCGAGTTCGGTCATGGCCGCGATGGTAGGCCACCGGCGCGCGCGGTGGAAGGGGCGGGTCCATGCGCCGGCGCCTCCCGCCGTGGTCTCGCCCTCGACGGGCCGGGGACGGAGCCTGGTCCGGTTGCGCGGCGACGCTCCGCTGGATCACGCAGGCGGCCGCGGTCCGCCAACCGGCGCTCGCGACGCCTTCGTCGTCGTTCGTCGCGAGCGCTCCACGGAGCCGGCCCGTGGTCGCGTAGCCTGAGCCCCGTGTCGCGCGCCATCCGAGTCCTGCTCATGGCCCTCGCCGTGTCATCGTTCGGCGGGTCGTCGGGTGCGCCTGGCGTCGTGGCGACGGCGTTCGCACTCGAGTCGGCCGCTCCGCCGGCTCCCATACAGCCCGAGCGTGCCGCGACGCTGCCGTTCGTCTCGCCGGACGGGAAGCACATCGTCTACACGCGTGACCTGACGGACCAGTCGGCCGATCTCATGGTGATCGACGCGTCGGGTGGCCCCGCCCGCTCGCTCGTGCACGACGCGTCGGGCTCGATCCTCGGCGGTTGGACGATGGGCGGGAGGCAGGCGGCCTACGCGATCAGCGCCGGTGACACCACATCGCTCTATCGCGTGCCGGTCGAGGGCGGAACGCCGGTGCGGATGCTCCGGCTACAGGGCAAGTCGCTTCGGCTCTCCAACGACGGCCGGCGCATCGCATACAGCGTGGGCGCGTGGACACGGGGGCGCGTCGTGGTGGCGAACGCCGACGGCACGCGCGCGCGCGCGATCACGGACTCCACCGCCGGATGGTTCAACGCGGCGTGGTCGCGGGACGACCGCCGCATCGCGATCACGCGACTCGATTCCACGCGAGCGCTCGCGGTGTGGGTGCTGGACGCGGATGGGTCGCACGCCCGTGCCCTGGCCTCGTTCCCCGATTCGGTGGGGCGCGCGCAGTGGCCGACCTGGTCGCCCGACGGCAAGCGGGTGGCGGTACAGGTGGGCCGCTACGACCGCAACGACCACTCACGCGATCGCGCCGACATCTGGGTGGTGGACGTCGCGACGGGCGGTACCACCAACATCACGCCGGGCGACGACGCGTGGCTGGACGAGACGCCGTCGTGGTCGCCCGATGGGCGCACGATCGTGTTCCAGAGCACGCGCAGCGGCCGATTCGAGGTGTGGCGAATGAACGCGGACGGGAGCTCGCCGGTCCAGCTCACCCACTGACGCGCGCCGCGCATGGGCGAGGTCGATGACGTGGCATCGCGCCCTCCTTTCCCGGCCGCGAACGCGACGCGCGACCGGTATCGTTGCCGCACCCGCGACGCGCCCGTATGCTCCGCCGCTCCGCGGAACCTCACGCAGCGTCCCGAATCGAGGCGAGGAGCATGGCCGTGCCGTCCCTTCGTCGCATCCGTGTCGCGCTTGCCCTCGTCGCGCTGGCGTCCGGCTTCGGCCTCTCACCCTCGCGAGCCGCCACCGCACCGGCCGGCGAGTCGTTCGCCGCGAAGACGAAGGGATTCACGCGACGGGACGGCCTGCTCGTGACCTACTTGGACGCGAGGGCCGGAAGGCTCCTGCTCGAGCTGCCGAAACCGCAGGGTCCACGCGGCGAGTGCAGTCAATACCTGTATCTCGGGGGGATCCGCACCGGGCTTGGTTCGAACCCGGTGGGACTCGATCGCGGCCAGCTGGGCGACACGCGCGTGGTCGCGTTCCGCCGCGTCGGCGCGAGCGTACTGATCGAGCAGCAGAACCTGCGCTATCGGGCACTCTCGCCAGACAGCCTCGAGCGCCGCGCCGTGCGCGAGTCGTTTGCGAGCTCGGTGCTGTGGGCGGGCGTGGTGATGGCGGAAGCGCCGGATGGCCGGTTGCTCGTGGACCTGACGCCGTTCCTCGTGCGCGACGCGCACGGCTCCATCGCGGCGCTCAAGGGGGCGGGGCAGGGTAGCTTCACGCTCGACAAGGATCGCAGCGTGCTGGACCCCTCCGAGTGCCGGAGCTTCCCCGACAACCTCGAGTTCGAGGCAGTGCTCACGTTTGCCGGCGAGGAGCCCGGTCCCGAGGTGCGGGCCACCGCGCCCACGCCGCAGGCGATCACGCTGTCGCAGCACCACTCCCTCGTACGGCTGCCCGACGACGGCTACCGCCCGCGCGAATGGGATCCGCGCTGCGGCTCATTCGAGGTCATGTTCGCGGACTACGCCGCGCCAGTGGGCGCTGAGCTTGAGCGGCGCTGGATCGTGCGGCATCGGCTCGAGAAGGTGGATCCGCTCGCGGCGCGATCGAAGGCCCGCAAGCCCATCGTCTACTACGTGGACCCGGGTGCGCCCGAGCCCATCCGCAGCGCGCTCGTGGAAGGCGCCTCGTGGTGGGCGCGCGCGTTCGAGGCCGCCGGGTTCGAGGACGCGTTCCAGGTGAAGCTGCTGCCCCCGGACGCGGACCCGCTCGACGTGCGCTACAACGTCATCCAGTGGGTGCATCGCGCGACCCGCGGCTGGTCCTACGGTGGCGGCATCGTGGACCCGCGCACCGGCGAGATGCTGAAAGGCCACGTCACGCTCGGCTCGCTGCGGATCCGGCAGGACCGTCTCATCTTCGAGGGCCTGGCCGGCACTGAGCACACCGGCACGGGCCGCCCGGACGATCCGGTGGAGCTGAGCCTGGCACGCATCCGCCAGCTCGCGGCGCACGAGGTCGGCCATACGCTCGGCTTCAACCACAACTTCGCCGCCAGCACGTACGGCGATCGCGCCTCGGTCATGGACTACCCCGCGCCCGACGTGGGACTCACGGCCGACGGCACGTTCGACTTCTCACACGCCTACGGCGTGGGCGTGGGCGCGTGGGACGTGCAGCAGGTGCGCTACGCCTACTCCACGTTCGCGAGCCCCAATGCCGAGCGCGACGGGCTCGCGGCGATTCTGCGCGAGAATCGTGAGCGCGGGTTTCTCTACGTGACGGATCCCGATACTCGACCCGCGGGCGCCGCCCATCCGCTCGCCGCCATGTGGGACAACGGTCCCGACCCAGTGGCGCGTCTCGGCCAGGAGATGGCCGTGAGGCGCACGGCACTCGCGCGCTTCGGCGAGCGGAATATCGTTCCGGGCGCTCCGCTCGGCTCGCTGGCTGAAGTGCTGGTGCCGCTCTACTACCACCATCGTTACCAGCTCGAGGCGGCGGCCAAGTCAGTGGCCGGGCTCGACTACGCTTATAGCATGCGCGGCGACGGTTCGACCGGCGCCCACGCCGTTCCCGCCGCTCGCCAGCGCGCGGCGCTCGACGCCGTGCTCGCCACGCTGGACCCGGCCGAACTCGATCTGCCCGAGCCGCTGTTGGCACTGCTCGCACCCGTGTCCGTGGAGTATCCACCGCGGCATGAGTTCCTGAGCGGTCGCACGAACCCCATGTTCGACGCGCTCGGCGCCGCGGCGACGGCCGCCGACCTCGCCATCGGTGCGTTGCTCCCGAACGAACGACTCGCGCGCCTCGTGGACTTCCACCGGCGCGACCCGACCATGCCCGGGGTGGAGGACGTCCTGGACGCCATCATTCGCCGCGTGTTCGACGCTCCAGCGCCGGGCAGCGCCCGGCTGCGCGAGGTGCGCCGCGCGGTCCAGGCCGCTACCGTGCGGCGACTCCTGCTCGCCGCGGCGTCAGCCCAGACGCCCGCGGTGCGCTCCGCGCTCGAGTCGTCGCTCCGCCGGCTCGACGCAAAGCTCGCACGCGACGCGCGCGCGAGCGAATCCGCCGACCAATCGCTCCGCGCGCTGATCGCCCGCGACATCGAGCGCTGGCTCGCGCGACCCGCCGCCGCGCCCACCGGCGCGCTCGCCGCACCCGGAGCCCCGACGGAGCTGCCACCAGGCCCGCCCATCGGCGGGCTCTCGCAGATGGACGAGTGCGAGTGGGAGAGCCGGCCCGGACACTGACTCAGCGAGCCGCCCATGGCACCACCTCGTCGATCCATGCGTCGAGCCATGGCTTCGCGGAGCGGATCCTGGGGAATCGCGGCATGCTTGCACTTCCTCGCATGAGGGCGGAGTGCGGGCCCCGTGTCCTGCTGGTCCCACGCATTTGCAGTACGGAGCCCGACAATCGCACTCCGGGGGATCTCACGGGATCAGGACGACCTTCTGCCCGAGGGATTTTCCGGCGGCCTCGAACCGCACGAAGTAGAGCCCGGCGCTCACCACGCGACCCGCGTCATCACGCTGGTCCCACACCGCGCTGTGTTCGCCGGGCGACATCCAGCCATCCCGCAATGTGCGCGTCAGCCGGCCCGCCACGTCGTAGACCTTGAGACGCACCGGGCCCGACTGCGGCAGCGTCCAGCGCAACGTCGTGCTGAATCGGAATGGATTCGGCATGGCCGGCGCAAAGCGCAGCCCCGGACGCGGGGCGTCCACAGCGTTCGTGGCCGCGACGCACACCTGCTGGTCGATGGCGAAGTTCGCCGTGTCGGGATTCGTGAACGCCACCACCTTCCAGATGTAGTGGCCCGGCGATGGCGTGTTGTAAACGATCGCTTCGGGCTGTTCGATGCTGGCCGACGACGTCACCACGTTGGAGTCGGCGTCGAGCAGGTAGAAGTCGAGATCGCGCACGGGCGCCAGTGCGAACGACAATTGGCCCTCGATGCGTTGCACGTTCACGGGCACGTCGAAGCCCACGTACGCCACGCTCTTGTCACCCGGATCCGTGCCCATGCCGACGACTCCGGTGCTCTGGTCCGCCTGCTCCTCGCACGCCAGGGCCGGCGCCGGGCCGACGCCCGCGCGCGACACCGTGATGAGCAACTCGCCGTCGTCGGTGAGCGAGCCGGGGTCGGTGGCGATGAACGTGATCGGGAACGTGCCGACTTGGTCGTACGATGGAGTCCACGTGAAGATCCCGGTCCCCGGATCGAGCGACGAGTTCGCCGGCAAAGCGTTCAGCGAAGAGATGGTCAGCAGCCCGTTCTCGGGATCACGGGCCATGATGCGCAGGCTCAGCCGCTCGCCGGTCAGGGCCTGGCGGTCGGAGAGCGGCTCCAGCACGGGCGGCAGGTTCGAGCCTGGCGCGCGGTCCGCGATCGTGACATGCACCACCTCGGCGTCGGTGCCCGGGGTGGGGAACACACCGTCCGTGACCTGGAACGTCACGTCGTACCCGCCCGCCTGCGTGTGTCCCG
>JAHFBW010000045.1:0-2835 GCA_023249845.1 Candidatus Eiseniibacteriota bacterium | reverse complement strand
GAGGGGAGGCCGGAAGCGGAATAGGTGAGCGTTTGGCCGTCCCCATCCAGCGCTGTGACCTGGAACGCGAGCGGGATGCCCTCGGTTCCGGACTTGTCGCCCACCGCCACGAACGCGGGCGCGTGGTTGAGCGTGGTGATCGGATCGAGCGGGATCCAGAATACGGTCTCCTGCTTTTCCACTGTGGGCGTCGGGGGATTGGGTGAGGTGTAGGTGGTGGTGGTGGGTCCATTGAACACGTTGATTGCGAAGTCGTTGACGGTGCCCTTGGTGTCGAGGTAGCCGCCCTCCTTGACGCTCAGGAACCACGGGTTCGCGGCGGACGGTGCGAGGTAGCCGTTCACGAGATCGGCGGCGGTGAGATCCACGTGGAAGTAGTGGTGCCGCGTGCCGAGCGTGGCGTCTCCCGGCACGACGATGACGGAGTCCGCCGCGGGTGCGCCGGGGGCGTAGCGTTGCCACACGGGCGCGGCCGTCTTCGGGCCCGTGCCAAAGCGCACGGACAGGTCGCCATCCGAGTAGTCGTGCGTCCACGAGAACCGCACGCGAGCCACGACGGGACTGCTCGCGATACGCACACTCAGTGGCGGCTCGGCGTGGTGACGGCCGTAGAAGTCCAGCCAGCGCACGCGATACCAGTAGGTGGCGTTCGGACCGAACCCAGGTCCGACGTCGGTCCACATGTAGGGATGGCGATTGGGCTGTCGCAGGATCTCGGGATGCTGCTGCGTCACCGCGACCTGCGCGACGTCACTCCACACGCCGGGAACGCCGAGCTGGTCCAGTGCGCGCTGGATCTCGTAGCGCACGATGCCGAGCTCGCGCTGGCTCACCCACTCCACGCGCACCCGGTCGGGACCGCGCAACGGCGTCGCCGCGATCCTCACCACCTGCGTGGTGGCGTTGTTCATGGCCTCGAGCACCGCGGCGTAGGCGTCCACCTCGCCCCAACCCCACGACGGGTGGTAGTTCGGGTCCAGCCCGAACGGGTCCGCGGCATTTGCAGGCTGCTTGCCCTGGTCCGTGCGATGGTCCGAGGTGTTCTGAATGACTTGCCGCACCTGGTCCGGCGACAGCTTGGGGTTCGCCTGCAGGATCAGCGCGCAGACCCCCGCCACGGTCGGCGTGGCCATGCTGGTGCCATTGATGTGGTGATAACGGTCCCCCGCGGTGGTGGGGTCGCCGAACGCCGACAGGATGCCCGTGCCGCTGCCTAAGACCGAGGGCTTCATCTCGTCCAGGTGGTCGCCATCGGTGTCGGCGAGCCGCGGCCCCTCGTTGCTGTAGCTCGCCACCTTGTCGTCGGCGCGCGCCAGCGTGTTGTTGTCCGTGAACGCGCCCACGCTCAGCGCGAAATCGGCGGCGCTGGGCGACGCTATCCAGTTCGTGTTGCCGTCGTTGCCGGTGGCCACGCACACGACGATGCCGGCCTTGTGGGCGGCGTTCACCGCGGCGCTCGAGCCGTCAGTACCGTCGGAGTTGTCGGTGCCGCCCAGCGACATGTTTAGCACGTTGATGCCGCGATACACCGTGTCGGCGCCGGTGAGTCCCCAGTCGTCGAAGCGGTGGTGGATGGCCCAGTCGATCCCGTCAGCGGCACCGAATCCGTAGCCGGCGTCGCTCAAGACCTTGAGGTCCACGAGGCGCGCATCGGGCGCGACGCCGGCGAACGCGCCCGGCTCCGCTCCGTTCAGCACACCGTTCGGGCCACCTGAACCGATCGCGGTGCCCGCGACGTGCGTGCCGTGATAGGTGACCTCGGGGTCCACCGCGTGCTTGGGGTTCTCGCTGCTCTCGAGAGCCGTATTCAAGGCGGGCTGGCCGGAGAAGAAGCTGCCGCCACCCACCCACTTGCCCCGCAGCGACTCGTGCCCTGGGTACGCGTTATCCGGTTCGTCGTTCACGCCCGTGTCCAGGATGCCCACGACCACACCCTTGCCGGTGATGCCCAAGTCCCTCCACACGCTGGGAAACGCGGCGTCCGACGGGCGCGCGCGCAGGATACGCGTCGCGTTGTCGTTGACAGCGTAGAGGATGGGGATGGTCTCCACGCGCGTCACGCCCGGTAGCAGCGCGATCGCGAACGCCTGCGCGCCGGTGGCCTCGCTGCGAATGTAGTCGATGGACTGGTAGCGCACCTGCACCGGCGCGCCCGTCGCGCCCAGCGCGTCCGCGTCGGCGTCCGTGGGGTGATGCTCATAGCCCACGTACACGCCATAGCGAAACGGCGCCACCTCGTTCATGAGCGCGAAGCGCAGCTTGCCGGTGGCAAGGCCACCCAGGCGAGCGGCCAGCGGGCCTTGGGCTTCCACAGCCTCGAGGCGGTCGTCGACCTTGTTCGCGTTGACATCCCACATCCATGCCGCGTGCGCGGGCGACGTCCACAGCAGCGTGGCCAGCGCGAAGCACTGCGCGCGCCGGGTCGGTGCATGACGGATCATGTTCGAGAGCCTCCCGTGCCGCCCAGGCCGGGCGGCGGTTGCCTGACGTTCAGTGTGACGGAGTTCGCCGGCGGGCCGCCGGAGGCCCGTACCCCCCCCGGGCCGATGTCTCGCGGCGGCCATCGGTCGAAGGCCCCGATCGGCCCGCGCACACTCGCGCCGAGCGCTTGAGTGGGACTTGAGTGGTGGGGCGGCGAGCGGGCCGGGGGGCCCAAAAAGTGACCCGGGCGGGGTCGCCGCCCGGGTTCGTGCCTGCCTGCGGTGGCCTCAGGGACTCAGCAAGACCACGCGGGAGGCCACGCCGCCGCGACCGCGAACCAGGTAGACGCCGGCGGGGAGCGCATGTCCGCGCTCGTTCCGGGTTCGCCACTCACCGTCCCAGCCCTCCGGCACG
>JAHFBW010000289.1 GCA_023249845.1 Candidatus Eiseniibacteriota bacterium | reverse complement strand
GCACGCGGTCAGCCCACGGCGCCACGCGCTCCTGGGGTCCGCCCTGAACGACCGCGAACGGCGGATGGATCGCGGCGAGCGGCTGCGCGCAGGCGCCCGCCACGAGCGAGAACACCGTGTCGTCGTCGGCGAAACGCACCTCGCGCTTGGTCGGATGTACGTTCACGTCGAGACGCTCGGGCGGAACCGAGAGCCACACCACGGCGGCCGGGAAACGGCCGTGCGGAAGCAGATTGCCATAGGCGTGGCGCAGCGCCTGGGACAGCGCGGGACTCTGCACCCAGCGACCGTTCACGAGGAACACTTGGCCCTCGCGCGTGGCGCGCGCGTGTTCGGGAAGGCCGAGCAGCGCGCGCACGGTGTAGCCACCGCGTTCGCTGTACGCCTCGAGGAGCTGCGCGGCGTGCGCCGCGCCCCAGAGCTGCGCGGCGCGGTCGCGAGGGGATGCAGTCGCCAGCCAGTGGAAGCGTTCGCGGTCGTCCACAACCAGGCGCCACGCGATGTCGGGTGCGGCGAGCGCGTAGCTCTCGAGCATACGGAACGCAGCGCGCAGCTCGCTTGCCGGCGCGTTCAGGAATTTCCGCCTCGCGGGGGTGTTGTGGAACAGGTCGCGCACTTCCACCGTGGTTCCCGGCTCGCGGGCCGCGAAGCCGCGCTCGACCAGCACGCCCCCCTCCACTTCCACAAACGCCGCGGCCTCCTCGCCCGCCGCACGCGAGGCCAGCCGAAGCCGGCTCACCGCCGCGATGCTGGGCAACGCCTCGCCTCGAAAGCCCAGCGAGGCCAGTCGGTCGAGGTCGTCGAGCGCGGAAAGCTTCGAAGTCGCATGGCGTTCGAGCGCCAGCTCCAGCTCGGACGCGGCGATGCCTCCGCCGTCGTCCGCCACCGTGAACCTCACGTCGAGCGCGCGCTCCACCCGCACTTCGATCGATCGTGCGCCCGCGTCCAGGGCGTTTTCGACAATCTCCTTCAACGCCGAGAGCGGTCGCTCGATGACTTCGCCCGCCGCGATGCGCGAGGCGGTCTCTCGGGACAGTCGGCGGATGGTGGCGGGCACGGTGCCTCCGGGTGGGCGGAGAAGGATGCGGGCACCGTGCACAAAGGGTCAAGCGCGCAGCGCGATCACTGCTCCACGAGCCACACGTCGGCGGCGGTCAAGAACGCCTCGACGTCCTCGAGACCCGACAGCGAGGCGTGCCGGTCCACGAACGCAGGCGCCGGAGCGGCCACGCCAGCTGTACGCCACGCCTGTTCCCACGCCGAGAGCAGGCGCTGCTGGAGACGCGCGAACGCCTCGGGTTCGCCGGTCGCGAGCAGCACAACGACGCCGGGGAACGGCTGCGTCAGACAATCGGTGTCGCGTACCTGACCCGGCAGGATGGTGCACATTTCCTGCACTGCAGGGGCGGCCTCGGGAAACTCGAGGCGATGCAGCTCGAACCTCAGTCCATCGCGGCGGTGCCGTTCCACCGCGAGGTCCACGCGCGCGCGGAACAGTCCGGGCTCGAGCCACCGCGCCTCGCGGTTCGGTGTGAGCGGGAACGACGGCACCGAACGCTCGCGGTCCTCCTGGTCCCAGGTGCTGCGCAGTTCGTTCACCATTCGCTGCCAGGACGACAGGGCCTTCTGCGAGTCGATCGAAGCGCCAGCCACGATGCCGTGCCGCTGCATGGTGCGGAATGGCCAGGCGGCCCACGTCCGGCCCTTGCCGGGGTCGCTCAGCCGTGTGACCACCTGCGGCGTGCCGCTCTCTCGCGCGATGTCGATCAAGCCGCGAAGCAGTCTATCGTCGGGACCGACCTGCGCCACGAGCTTCAAGTTCGCGCGATCGCCGGCGTGCACCTCTGCCGTGCCGGCGCCGGTCTCTCGAACAAGCGCCTTGAGCGTCTCCTCGAGCCGTTGCCGGGATTCGAGCGACGGGAAGTCGTCAAGCGTCGTCACCACGAGGCGAGGCTGAATGGGCATCGTGACGGCGCGTGGCTCGAGCGGTGTGGATGGGTCCAGGTCCGGGAGCGCGAGATCCACAATGGCGTCCACGGACCCCGTCAGCGACTGCTCGAGCGCGGCGGCGTGCAACGCAAGCGGCGCATCCACGCCTGGTCTTGACGGGTCACCCGTCGCGTCGCGAAGGAACTCCTCCGGCGTGAGGCACGGGGTGCCAAGTGCCACGAGCAGGCTCTCCAGCTGGGTACGTCGCGAACTCCGTTCGCCGACGAGCGCCACATCGAAGATCTCACGGGTCAGGTCGGCGAGATCCACCGTGCGTGGCAGCCCGCACAGTTCGGCCATCCGCACGCCGGGATCCTGGAGTCCGGCGCCCGCCACGAGACGAACGCTCACGCCGGGCTTTTGGAACAACTCGGAGAGCAGATCGGCGTCCTGCCAGTCGAAGTCGATGATGAGCAGCCGACGCTCGGCCGGAGCGAGGGGTTCGTGCGGTTGCGACGCCATGTTGTGCGGGGCCTCCGAAAGGGTCCCCAAGGGCATCGGCCAGCCGACGCCACGACATGAGCGACTCGCGGCCGGCCGGGTTGGGAGGGGTTTGACGCCCCTCCCCAAGCGCCCCTCTCCCTCGATCAGTCTGCTTCGGGGGGCTCGGGCAGCGGGATCGCGGCGAGGCCGTGGTCCAGGATGCGCACCGGCCAGCGCTTCTTCGCCCCCTCGAAGTAGTCCCTCATCTTTCGCTCCACCGCGATCCGGCGAAGCTCGTCCGTACGGGCATGCAGGCGGTCCGGAGTGGGCTCCGAGCGGTTGAGAAGTCGCACCTTCGCAACGCCCCCGGGCCAACGCACCCAGCCGCTGGTCTCGCCTGGCTGCAGGGCCGGTTCGCTGGCCGAGGAGCCAAACACGAGCGAATCCATCGCGGCCGGAATCGCCTCCTGCTCGCGCACGCCGGATGCGGCCAGCTCCTTCGATTTCTGCAGTCCACCCCACAGCGCGCCGAGGCTGTCGAACGACCAGCTCGAAGCCAGCAACGAATCCAACTCCGCCGTCTTCGCGATCATGGCGCGTTCGCCGGCGCCGGCACGATACGCTGCGACCGCCGCCTCGCGAGCGGCGTTCCAGCTCGGCGGGACCGCCGGAGCGATGGAATCCACCCAGGTGATCCAGTAGCCCTGGCCCCTCGCGCGATACTTGAACGGCATGAGCTCGCCTGGCTTCATGGTGAGCAGCTTGTCGAAATAGGGCTTGAGGCTCTCGTTCTCGATGGGCTCATCCACTGCAAGGATGTACGGGGACTGCGGGAGCATAAGCTTGGCACCCGCCGCTTTCGCCTGCTCCACCGTGTGGACGACGCGAAGCAAGCTGTCGGCGCGCAACATCGCGACGGTGTCCGTCTGCGCACGCGCAAGGTCAGCCGCGACGATGCTGTAGACGATCTTGAGCGGCTGGACGTAGGCCGGTACGTGCTCGGTGCATTGGATGATGTGGTAGCCGACCTCCGTCTTCACCGGGCCCGCGAGGTCGCCCGCCTGCATCGCGAAGACGGCGTCCTCGAACGGCTGCAGCATGGCGCCGCGCGCGAACACTCCGAGGTCGCCGCCCTTGTCCTTTGTCGCGGGATCGTCCGAGAATCGGGCGGCGATGGCGTCAAAGTCCTCCCCCGCCCGGATGCGAGCGAGCATTGAATCGGCGCGCACGCGGGCCGCGCGATCGGCGCTGGGCGTGTTGTTGATCGGCGAGATGAGAACGTGCTTCGCGCGCACGAGCTCGTGTGCCGAGTACTTCTCGATATTGCGCCGGTGCCAGCGCTCGACCTGTGCGTGCGTCAGCGTGATGGTCTCGAGCGGCGGCATCGGCACGGTCAGGCGCGTGAAATGATACCGGCGGCCGAGGCCAAAGCGGTTGGGATCACGGTCGTACAACCGCCGCGCCCCGCGCTCGTCCGCCTCGCGGCGGACACGGTCGAGCGCCACCTGCAGCGTGGGCTCCACCTGCGCGAACGTCGGCGTCAGACGCTCCACCTTTCCCGAGACCTGCCAGACGAGGAAACCGCGTGCATAGGGAGCGATCCCCGCGCCACTCGGTTCGCCCCGCCCCCACACGGTGTCGCTCAATGCGGCGGCCGCGAAGCCGGTGTCCACGTCAGCTCCCTCCGGTGCCGGACGAGTCTCGCGCACGCGCAGCGCGCTCTCGAGCGCAGCCAGACGCCGACCCGCGCTCCACGCCTCGTAGAGTTGGCCCGACTGAAGGCGCGCTCCCTCGAGCCGCTTGTCGCGCTTCCAGCGTGCTCGCGCTTCGTCGCGAACCTGAGCGAGCGTGCGCGCCACGATGGTGCCGCTGCGCGAATCGAACGACGAGAAGTCGGCGAGGTGAGCCCGATACCAGCGGTCGAGCTCGGCCTCGGTCAGCTCGGGGACGTGCACGAGAGCGGTGTCCACCGCCGCCCATCGAAACGTCCACGCCGGTCCCGCAAGCGAATCTCGCAGCTGCGCGAACAGCTCGAGACGTTCGCGCTCATCCCGGTGCGCGCGCGCCTCC